>JAJFLN010000025.1 GCA_021772705.1 Candidatus Cloacimonadota bacterium
CGATCATCAGGCCCGCCACGATGGCCGTGGCGCTGGAGCCCAGCCCCCGCGCAAGGGGAATCCGGCAGGTCACATCGACGGCGAAGGGCGGCGCTTTCTGCCCTCTGTGGCGAAAGCCGGTCCTGATGGCCTGATGGACCAAGTTGTCCCGGCCTGACTCACCAGCCAGACCCGTTCCTTCCGCTCCCCTGCCGCGGAAGGCGTTCCGGTCCGCCCGCCAGCCCTCGAAATCGTTGTGCAGGGCCAGGGCGAGTCCGAGGCAGTCAAAGCCAGGCCCCAGATTGCCGCTCGTGGCGGGTACTCGAACCCGGACGGCTGGAACCTGGGCCCCCGATGCCTTCCTGGACATCACAGGGCCTCTTCGATCACCTTGCAGATGGAGTCCAGATCCCCGGAGGTCTCGATCATCTTGGTTTCCACCGTCATGGCCCGATCCGGGTCCTTCAACCCGTTCCCCGTCAAGGTGCAGACCACTCGGGTTTCGAAGGGGAAGTAACCGGTCCGGGCCTTCTTCAGAACTCCCGCCAGGGATGCGGCGCTGGCGGGCTCGGCGAAGATACCCTCCGTCTTGGCCAGAAGGAAATAGGCCTCCAGGATCTCCTCGTCCGTCACCTTCTCGATGTGTCCGCCGGAGTCGCTGGCCGCCTCGACGGCACCCTGCCAGCTGGCCGGGTTTCCGATCCGGATCGCCGTGGCGATGGTCTCGGGGGACTCGATGGGATGGCCATCCACGATGGGTGCCGCACCTGCCGCCTGAAACCCCAGCATGATAGGCAGTCGCCTCAGCTTTCCCACCTGCTGATACTTCCGGTAGCCCCTCCAGGTGGCGGTGATGTTTCCCGCGTTCCCCACCGGCAGGGCATGAAAGTCCGGCGACCCGTTCAGCTCGTCCACCACCTCGAAAGCGGCGCTCATCTGCCCCTTGATGCGGTTCGGGTTGATGGAGTTGACGATGGTGAGAGGAAATCGATCGGGCAGCTGCTTGACTGCCTCCAGCGCCTGATCGAAGTTCCCGTCCACGGCTACAACCGTGGCGCCGTACATCAGGGACTGGGCCAGCTTTCCCAGGGCCACGTTGCCACCAGGCAACAGGACCAGGGACTTCACTCCCGCCCGGGCAGCGTAGGCCGAGGCGCTGGCTGCCGTGTTGCCCGTCGAGGCGCAGACCACGGCTCGGGCGCCGTCGGAGACGGCCTTGCTCACGGCCGCCGTCATGCCCCGATCCTTGAAGGAGGACGTCGGGTTGGCCCCGTCGAACTTGAAGAAGAGCCGGATCTTTAACCGGCAGTGCTCTACCAGGCGATGTGACTGGATGAGGGGCGTGTCCCCTTCCTCCAGACTGATGACTGGATCCAGGGGGCCCAACTCCAGCAGATCGCCGTAACGCTCGATGATTCCTCCACGGGACATGCTCGTCGTCTCCTTCTGCCGAGCCGGCTCAGGCCGGCAGCTCTCCCTCGACCCGCAGCCAGGCCAGAGGGGCCTCGCGGCTGCCGCCAGCCAGGGGTGAGAGTATCGATGCGGGAGTACCTCGACCGGTGATGAGAGCCACCTCGTCTCCATCTGAGACGCTGGCCTTCACGTCAATGTCCTCGTTCTCGAGCACCTTCTTTACCTCCGACGCCTCGCCGGTCACGCGGAGGTAATGTCCCGTGACGAACTTCTCCGACGACACAGTGGAAGCCGTGCTGGAGAGGCCGATGGCCGAGTAAGGTTCAGGCCGCAGGGCGATGGCCAGCAGGTCACTCAGGATGGCTCCCGCCGTGGGGGGCCCACCGGCGCCCCTGCCGCTCAGGAAGTAGTCCCCTCGGCTCTCGGTGATGACATGGATGCCGTTCTCCTCCATGGCCAGGCGCCCCAGGGGAGAGCTGGCCGGCATCAGGGCGGGATGGACCCGAAGCTCCCAGTGGCCCTCTTCCGCCGATCGCCGGACGACGGCCACGGGTTTCACCACGTAACCCAGTTTGGCCGCGAGGCGGAGATCCCTCGGTTTGACATCCTTGATTCCCTCGCAGAATACGTCCTTGCGAGTCACCGGGAGCGCCAGGGCGATCCGGGCCAGGATCGCCAGCTTGCAGGCCGCATCCTCTCCGCTCACGTCATCCGACGGGTCCGGCTCGGCAAATCCGGCGCGCTGCGCCTCCGACAGGGCCGTGTCGAAGGACATCCGCTCCCGCTCCATCCGGGTCAGCATGTAGTGAGTCGTGCCGTTCAGGATTCCCACGATCTCCCGGACACCGTAGGTGCTGAGGGCATTACGTAAGGCCCGCATGACTGGAATTCCACCAGCCACCGCCGACTCGTAGGCCAGGGAGACCTGGTGTTCCCGGGCCAGCTCCTCCAGCTCGCCCATGTGGCGAGCGAGCAACGCCTTGTTGGCAGTAACCACGTGCTTGTTCTGCTCCAGGGCCCTACGAAGCCAGCCCCGAGCCTCCTCGATCCGGCCTGTGACCTCCACCACGGTATGCACGCCGGGATCGTCGATGACCTCTTCGGCCTTGTCGGTCAGGCAGCCGGCCGGCAACTCGAATGATCGCTTCCGCTTCAGGTCCCTGACAGCCACCCGGACCACCCGGGGGGACACGTTCCATCGACGCTCCCAGAGCTCCCGGTCTTCCTCCAGACTCCGCACCAACTCGGAGCCGACGACACCGAAGCCAAGCAGTCCGATCCCTAGAGGTTTGAGGTCCTGACTCACTGTCGTTCCTGTCTCCGGCTGAGTCGTTCCGCTTCCTGGGCGCTGGGACCGGCGGAACCTATCGGCTGCGTCCTTCCGTGCGGAGGATCATGCTTCCCAGCGACACTGCCAGCACCGACGCGAGGGCAAAGGGTGTCAGAGGCGTCTCAGGAGTGCGGGTGATGTACTTCAGGTAGACGAAGGCGAAGGCCACCGTGAACCCGAGAAACACTAGGGCCCGTCCCTGATCGACCCGGGAGATGTCCGCCTCGGAGGGCATGGGCCACTCCGCCGAAGCAGCCTTGGCCGTCAGGTTCTTCTTCAGAGTCTCCAGCAACTTCACGTTATCCCGGATCGCCTGAAGCTCCTTGTAGAATGCAAAGAGTGAGAAGACCACAGCGAAGCCAGCCCCCAGGCCATGGACGATGGGAGGCAGGCCCCGGGTCATGGCGAACCCACCGAGAACCACGGCGCCCAACAACAGCAGGATAGCGTTGAACACCCAGGGAAAGGAACGCTTCTTCAGGGTCCGAGTCTCCTCCGCCAAGGCCGGGTCCAGATCGTAGGTCTCGACGGCATCCTTGATCGACATCCCTGTCCCGAGAAAGTAAGTGAAGACAGCGCAATGCATCGAGCAGGCCAGCAGCGCCGCCACGGTCCCGAGTGTCTGATGGTTCGGCAAGGCCGGAATGAGCCAGGCACCGAACATCCCGGTCCCGAGGGCAGCCACGAAACCGACGAGAGACGCGGAGGCGAAGAGTGTGATGACGAGAGGCATATGATGGTTATGGAGTCCGGCTGCAGCGGCGAGCCCCAGCAGCGACCAGTGGAACGATCATCTTAGGGGTGAGCCGCTTGGGAAGTCAAATCGAGCCGGCTCAGCGGGGTGCATGTCCCGTAGGGGGTCCCCTCCTCCGTTCACCCCGACCCTTCTATGAGGGCCAGGCAGGAGGCATGATCCCTCCAGAGACGCCATGACCGCTAGGCACTTTCCACATGGATCCTTATACTCTATCGTATGGCTTTTCAGACGCGATCGAGGGACAGGTCCGGAGTCGGGGCCATCTTTTTCATCGCCACGGCGATCGTGGTGGTCCTGTCGATCATGGTCATGGCCAACTCCCTGTTCACGTCCAAGGTGCAGGAACAGGCCGTCGACATCTCCGTGGCGGACCGGGCAGGGACAGTGGCGGAGTCCGCCGTGGAAGAGGTGGCCTACCGCCTCCTGTCCCGTTTGAACGACCCCGATGGAGACCTGGAGCTCTACGACGTGATCCGGAAGTTCGACGGCAACCCGTCTGTCAGCACCGAGGAATCACCTTTCCTGGAGGGCAGGACCGCAGTCCTGGAGCCGGTGCTGACCCAGCGCGCCTACCAGGACACGACGGAGGTCCAGGCCGGCAAGGTCACGGCGGGCCCGGAGGAGCAGCTGCCTCTGACCAACGCCAGTGACAGCAATGAGTCCTACGGGACCTTCGGGTTCGAGGAGGCCGCGAGAGTGACCCCTCCGGGCAACTTCCGAAGCGTGGAGCGGAAGGTCTACTTCTCCAAGACCTTCAAGGTGGTCCTCCTGGCGCCCCCCTATCCATTCAACAAGTACACCCTGTTCCTGAAGGAACCTCGCCGGTTCCGGGCCTACTTCGAGAGGTACGAGCAGGCCCGGGAACAGGTGGATGCCCTCAACGTCTCCCTTCCGGCGGATCGGCAGATCGTCCTCCCCGACTTCCCCATCGAGGACGGCGGTTCCACTCGTCCCATCTTCAGCACCGCCGGCACGGTGGAGTCCGCCGCCACGGCCATGTCCAGCCTGTCGCCGGCTAATCCCATCGATCCGGCGACGATCCTCGCCTCCGTCCAGGCCGATTTCGCCCGCGTGGCGTCACAGCTGAAGCGGCAGCCCACGGCCGAGACCTCCGAGTTCGAGGACAAGCAGTACTATGACCCATTCTCGGAGGCGGCACTGGAGCGTCGGGCGACCCACATCTACGACAACTTCGCCGAGTTGCTGGGGCGAGTCTCGAGAAACGGCGTGCTGGTGCTGAACGGTTTCTACCTCGTACGCCGGGGCGTGACCCTGGACATGCCCTGGACCGGCCGGGGCGTGATCGCCACGACCTCCCCAGAAGGGATCCGCGTCAAGTCCGCCGAGAAGCAGGGTGATGGACGGCTGGTGCTGGTCGCCTCACGGGGACCCGTCGACCTGTCCCCGCTGTCTTCCACCGACACTCTTCAGGCCGACGTGCTGGCGCCGGAGGGCGTACTCGATGGCGCCTCAGGTAAGAGGATCGAGGGCATCGTCATGGTCCGGGACCTGGCCGGTTCACCCGACCCCTATGCGCCAGGACCCACCATCACCCGGCCCGCCGAGAGCGACTACGAACCCTGGACCGGCGGCGGCGCCCTGTCGCCGGATTATAAGAAACAGCTGGCATTCTTCCTGAACCCGGGCTTCCTGAAGCGGGAGTACCAGTCGAAAAGAGAGAAGTCCGGAAACTGACAGGCCCAGGTAAAGCCAAGATGACCTATGACCCGAGAACAGAACTGGAATTCCTGCCCAGGACATTCAGGAGGCCGAGGACGATGAATCAGCCCTCGATAATCCAGAGAAACAGCGTCAGAAGAAACGGTGGTTTCACCATCGTTGAAGTGTTGATCGCCGCCGCAGTCGGCGCCCTGCTCATGGGCGCCCTCTACGACATGTTCTACACCGGCAGCCGGATCAACAGGGACACCCAGAATAGAGCAGACGCGCTGCAGGCGGCGAGCCTCACGCTGGCCAGCATCCAGCAGGATCTGAAGCAGCTCATCACTCTGCCGGTTAATCGGGACTCGGAGGGAAAGCCTATCAACCGGTTCGGAGACCATCAGGTTCCGGTCAGAATTTCACCCCTGGGAAGGAACATCACGTTCTACGTTCCCGATGGTGGGACGGGGGAGCTTCCCAGCCCCTCAGCCGTGGCCGTGACTTACGGCCTGGAGCAGGCCAACACTGGAGGCCTCTTCCGGGTGAAGCGGACCGAGCGACGTGGCGACGAGGACGAGGATGTCTCCGGAAGGGTCCTCTCGACGGTGAACGTCCGAGGGATGCGGTTTCGCCTCCTGGCACCCAACGCAATCCGGGAGGATGAGAAGTCACCAGACTCCAACTTCTACGTCGAGACCGTCGTTACCGGCTCCGACGCGACGGGCTTGACCACCATGACCCTCGCCTCCTTGACCCAGCTAGACTATCCCTCCACGTTCCAGCAGACCCGAAACCGGAACGTGAACGAGACCCTGGCATTCCAGCCCAGGGCGCCCCTCCCGAACGTGCCGGATCAGCGGTCCTACACCCAGGAGGAGTTCGATGCCCTCCAGCAGCTTCGCGACTTGGCCGAGCAGTTCCAGCGCGGGGAGGTCGGAGTCGACGAGCTGGAGCCTCAGGTTCGAAAGGTCGTGGAGATCGCCGACCGCCAGCCAGGCCGCAAGGACGTCGTGGCCACCCAAGGCGTCGTCGGACTGCCGCCCCTGGGTGACACGCCGCTGACACTGCAACCGGGCAGCCCGGGCCGGCCCATCGAGTTCCAGACTCCCGGTGGAGACAGTGTCATCGTGCCGACGAACCGGGATGAAATCAACAATCGCATCCTCGAGGAAATCGCCCGCCAAGGCGCCGGCGGCGGCGGCAACATCCGGATCACCATGACCGATACCTTCGCCGAGTTCAGCCCAGGCTCCGATGGCAACCTGCAGCGCACCAACATCCAGGGCACCAGTCGCGAAGGCAACGTGAGCTTCGAATCCGACGCCGGCACAGACTTCGACGCCGTCCACGACGCCGCCGTCGCCAGCTTCCGAGGACCGACCTCCAAGTTCTTCGGCAGCTACGGCCTCCCCCCCCCTTCATTCTAAGAGCCCCTCCGCCCTTTGCCCAGCCCCTCCCCGTCCCCCGTCCCCCGTCCCCCGAGGTCCGAGGTCCGATCCGAGGTCCGAAGCCCGCCGCCCAGCGCCCAGCGCCCAGCGCCCCCCAAGGCTGACACCCACCACCTCAATCATGTAGCCTGATCAAAGCTGATGTCGCGTCTGCTTGAACATAAGCCGCTGCGATTCCGACGCAGGGGCTTCTCGCTGCTGGAGGTCATCGTCACCGTCGTGATCCTCTCCATCGCGCTGGTGCCGATATTCGCCTACTTCGGTTCCGCCCCGAAGCGGTCCGCTGTGACGATGCATCGCGCCCTGGCACACACCCTGGCCAACCAGCTGCTGGAACGATACCGCGCCGTGCCCTATGACACGTTGCAGCGCGCCTTTGGACAGGGGGAGGAGCAGGCCCGGTCCATCATCAGCCAGGACCCGCTCATCCGCTGGGAAGCCCAGCCCAGAGACATCGCGCACATGGTCAGGAACTACGAATACACCCGGGACATCGTCTTCGAGCCCGTTCAGGGTCAACCAGGGCTGGCGCTGCTCCGGGTCTACGTCCGATGGAAGATGGGCGACGTCCCTCCCAGAGAGGTTCAGATCTCCCGGGTCATCGTTGACTACGCGAAGGTCGGAAGCGTCAATTGAGCGCCCCTCTCTGCATCGCGGCCCTGGCCGTCCTGTTCTGGCTGGCCGCCGATGCACTCCTCTTCACGCCTTATGACATCCGACTCAATCGACGGCGATTCGTACTCCGGCGAGTACCGGTGTGTCTCCGGGGCAAACGCATTCTCCATCTATCGGACCTCCATGTCGGCGGCTGGACCTACAAGGAGGTCTTCATCCGCCAGCAGGTTCATGGCCGACAGGCGGACATGATCGTCATCACCGGAGACCTCCTGAGCAGCGGGAAGGGAATCCCGGCCATTCTGGAGCTCCTCGAGGGCCTGCAGGCTCCCATGGGAGTCTGGTTCGTTCCCGGGAACAACGAGATTGAGGAGATCGAATTGATGCCATTCGTGGAACAGCTTTCGGGCCTCGGAATCCGGACATTGCTCAACGAGGCCGTCGAGATTGCACCCGACTTCTGGCTCGTGGGCACCAACGATCCCAGTCTCGACAAGGACGATCTCCCCATGGCACTGCGACAGGTGCCCCCAGGAGCCTTCCGCCTTCTCCTGAGCCACTCCCCGGAAGTCTTCTACCAGGCCTCCGACGCCGGCGTGGAGCTGACCCTGTCAGGCCACACCCACGGCGGTCAGGTTCGGTTTCCCTTCCTCGGCGCCCTCTACGCCGACACGCATCGGACCGGTCTCCAGTTCGTGATGGGCGAATACAGGAGAAAGGACTCCGTCCTCTGGGTCAGCCCGGGGGTCGGCATGTCCCTCCTGCCGATACGATTCCTCAGCCCTCCCGAGATATTGGAGTTCGAGGTGGCTATGTAAGGACCCGCGCAAGAATAACTACGCAGTTTCGCATCCCATCTTCAGGCCATCTTCCACCGCTCCTCAATCGCGGAATCCTCGACGTAGCCCACTACGCCTCCGGTCCCGCTCGCTCGAACCAGCCGAATCTGACCCAAATCTGGGCGCGACTTCTGTGCATTTATTCTTGCGCGGCCCCTAACCGGCCCTCCGGCCTGTTAACATGCTCTCCGATCATCCAATGGACCGTCTCAGGAGTTTCCACAGATACCAAATTCGGACCGCCGAGGCGCCCCCCCTGGCGGGAGCACCCGGGAAGTTCGAGGTCCAGATCTCGACGGTGCCCTTCCTGAAGATGGCATTCGGTCTGCTCACAGAGGCCCGGTCTCCGGCGGAGCTGAAGGCAAACTTCAACAGCCGGCCCTGCATCTACGGCGTGTATGACGGAACTTTCGGCGGGCTGGAAGCCAGGGACGAGCT
>JAJFLN010000241.1 GCA_021772705.1 Candidatus Cloacimonadota bacterium
CCGGTCCTGCTCGAGGGGGAGACCATCTCCAGCTCTTCGATCCGGTTTCTCCGGGGGCAGGGCAACGTCGAGGGGGCTGCCCGGCTGCGGGACCGGCCCTACATCCTGGAGGGCAGCGTGGTCTCCGGGGCAGGCCGGGGCCGAACTCTCGGATTCCCGACGGCCAACCTGAAGGCTCGGCCCGACAACGCCGTGATCCCTGGACGAGGTGTCTATGCCGGCATGGCCCGGATTGGCGAGGGCCGGGAACACCCCTGCGTGATAAACATCGGCACCGCTCCGACGTTCGAAAATGGCGGGGACCAGAAGGTGGAAGCACACCTGCTCGAATTCCAGGGCGATCTGGTGGGCCAGTCCCTGGCCCTCTCGTTCGCTCGACGGCTCCGAGAGGAGCGCTCATTCGCCGGACCTGACGAGCTGGCGGATCAGATCCGGGATGACATCCGGGACTGCCTGGCCATCGAGGCCTCCCGGGACCTCCGATTCACTCCAGGAGGCCCGCCATGATCATCCTGGATCGGCTCGAGCCACTGAGGGCTCTGGTGGACCGGGAACTGGACGCCTTCCTGCCCGGTGAGACCGAGCGGCCGGAGGCGGTTCATCGAGCCATGCGCTACTCGAGTCTGGCCCGGGGGAAGCGGCTGCGGCCGATCCTGGCGATCCTGACGGCGCGGATCTTCCGGGGAGAGACAGAGGAGATCGCCCCCGTTGCAGCCGCAATCGAGTTGATCCATTCCTACTCGCTCATTCACGACGATCTGCCCTGCATGGACGACGACGACCTGCGACGGGGCGTGCCGACATGCCACAAGGCCTTTGGCGAGGCCGTGGCCGTCCTGGCCGGGGACGCTCTGCTGACCTGCGCCTTCGAGATGATCCTGGCCAACGGACGGAAGCATGGCTTCAGCGCCGAGGCGCTGCTCTCCGTCATCAGCGAGCTCTCTCGCGCCGCCGGCAGCCGCGGAATGATCGCGGGCCAGATCGAGGACATCCAGTCCGAAGGCAAGGAGATCGACCCTGACCTCTTGCGATACATCCACCATCACAAGACGGGCTGCCTCTTCACCGCCAGTGTCCGGGTGGGCGCCATCCTGGCCGGGGCCGGCGAGAAGGGCCTCGACGACGTCAGCCGGTTCGGCGACATCTTCGGTCAGGCCTTCCAGATCACCGACGACATCTTGGACGTCGAGGGGGACAGCGCCGTCACGGGAAAACCGCAGGGTTCGGATCAGCAGAAGGCGAAGGCGACCTATCCCCGGCTCTTCACCCTGGAGAAATCCAAGCAGATGGCCCGGGAACAGGTGGACGAAGCAGCGGCGATCCTGGCTCCCTATGCTCCCGCCAGCGACGACCTGATCGCCCTGGTCCGATACCTGCCAGACAGGACCTCCTGAGTTGCCGGGCCTTGTCCTGACCCCGGCGGCGTGGTTGATTCCAGATCAGGCCTTCGCTGCCGCCGTTTCAGTACCGATACGGAAGGAGAAGGGCCGGGTCCATTCAAATGACTCCTCGCGCCCACCAGTGGATTCGCCCGATTTGAGATTCATGACCATCGCCGCCATCATCGTCGCCGCCGGGACAGGACAGCGCCTGGGGGGAGACCTGCCGAAGCAGTTCCTCGACCTCGGCGGTGTGCCCCTCCTGGCGAGGACCGTCTGGGCCTTCGATCGGACGGAGGAGATCGACCGGATCCTCGTGGCCCTGCCCGAGTCCTATCTGGAGCACGCCCGGCGGGAGGTCTTTCAGCCGATCCGATGGCGCCTCGATCTGGAGCTGCTCGCCGGAGGCGAAGAGAGATCCGACTCCGTGGGCCGCTGCCTGGACAAGCTCGAGGGTGAGGTGGATCACGTCATCGTCCATGACGGCGCCCGGCCTCTGGTCACATCGGACCTGGTGCGACAGATCGTTGCCGGGCTCGCCTCCGATGAGGCCGTCATTGCCGGCGTGGCCGAGAAGAACACCCTGAAGCGTCTCGATGGCCGCCGCTTCGTCGCCGAGACGGTGGACCGGACCGACGTGGTGGAGGCCCAGACCCCTCAGGGATTCCGGCTCGATCTGTTGCGCCGGGCCCACGACAGTGCCAGGAGTGAAGGAGCCGGAGCCACCGACGATTCCGTGCTGGTGGAGCGTCTGGGACAGCCAGTCCGGGTCATTCAGGGAGAAGAAACGAATCTGAAGGTCACCACCGAGTTCGATCTGATGCTGGCTCGTTGCCTGCTCCCGCTGATCGGACAGGAAGGGGAGATTGTGTCGTGTTGAAGTTCGTCTGGAAGGTCGTCCGGTTCCTGTTCCTATGGGGCGTGCTGTTCACCATCGTCGGGGGTTTCACCGGCATCGGCGTCGGTCTCTACGTGGTGAAGGAGCTGAGCAAGGATCTGCCTCCCATCAAGGAGGTCACCTACAAGCCGGCCCTGACCTCCCGGGTGATGGACAGAAACGGAACAGTCCTGGCCTCCCTCCACGAGGAGGAGGTCCGGGCCCGTCTCGTGCCGGTCAGCGAGATTCCCAAGATCACCCGCCTGGCCTTCGTCGCCGTCGAGGACGAGCGTTTCTACGATCACTACGGAATCGATCCCAAGGCGATTCTCCGAGCGACGCTCAAGAACCTGATGGCCGGAGGTGTGGTGGAAGGGGGCAGCACCATCACACAGCAGCTGGCCAAGAACCGCTTCCTGCAGCCCGAGAAGACCCTGAAGCGCAAGGTGCAGGAAATGATCCTCGCCGTTCGCCTCGAGCGGGAACTGTCGAAGGAGGAGATCCTGGGCCAGTACCTGAACGAGATCTTCTTTGGCAAGGGCCGCTACGGCATCAGCTCGGCGGCGATGTTCTACTTCGGGAAGGCCGTTTCGGACCTTACCCTGGCGGAGTCGGCGATCCTGGCGGGACTGCCCAAGGCGCCCAATCGCTTCTCTCCATTCAACGGGGACGACGCCTACCGGTCGCGGCAGAAGATCGTGCTCACCAAGCTCTGGGAACAGGGTTACGTCACGAAGGGCGAGGCCATGGCCGCTCTGGCCGAACCGGTCCAGCTTGCTTCACCGAACTACAAGAAGGAGCAGAAGCGGCAGAAGGCGGAGTACTTCATGGCTGCCGTGAAGAAGGAGCTGACGGATCGATTTGGTGTCCGGCGGCTGTTCACCGGCGGCCTCCAGGTGACCACTTCTCTGGACTGGAACATGCAACAGCTGGCGGAGAAGCACTTCCTCGAGGCTGCTGTCTTTCAGGACAAGCCGCTGGAGACTCATCCCACCCTCCAGGGGGGGCTGGTGGTGGTCGACGCCGCCTCCGGCGACATCAGGGCCATGGTGGGCGGCCGGGACTTCGCCACGAGTCAGTACAACCGGGCAGTTCAGGCCCGCCGGCAGCCCGGCTCGGCATTCAAGCCCTTTGTCTACACCACGGCCCTGCTGCAGGGCGTGCAGCCCAACACCATCATCAACGATGAACCCGTCAAGTACGAGAACATCGACGGTGAGCGATTCTGGGAGCCAAAGAACTTCGGGAACAAGTATCACGGACCCACGATCCTGGCCCGGGCCATCGCCAACTCCTACAACGTGGTGGCCGTGAAACTCCTGGAGAAAGTCGGTGTCTCCAACTGCATCTCCCTGGCCAAGCGCATGGGAATCACGACGCCGCTGGACAAGAGTCTGCCCCTGGCGCTGGGCAGCTCGGATGTGAGCCTCATGGAGATGGTGAGCGCCTACGGCGTCTTTGCCAATCAGGGAATCCGGGCCACGCCCCGATTCATCCTTCGGGTCGAGGACTCCGATGGTAAGCTCCTCTACCAGGCCGAGCCCGAAGAGCGCGAGGTCCTCGATGAGGAGACAGCCTTCGCCATGACCCAGCTTCTCAAGGGTGTGGTGGATCACGGCTCAGGCCGCAGGGCTCGGGTGGCCAAGCATGACGTGGCCGGGAAGACCGGTACGAGCAGCCGCTTCGTCGACGCCTGGTTCGTCGGATTTACTCCCGAGCTCGCAATCGGTTGCTACATCGGTCACGACAACCGGACCTCCCTGGGCAAGGGCAGCGTCGGTGGCGCCGTGGCTGCTCCCATTGTCGGCGCGTTCCTGAACGAGTACCTGAAGGATCGGCCCGTCAGGAAGTTCCGGATGCCCACGACCATGGACAGTGTCCAGATCTGCACCGACTCCGGCCTGCTCCCCTATCCCGACTGCAAGCGGCGCACCGAGCTGCCATTCCGCAAGGAACGGGCACCCCTGGTGCAGTGCAACCTCCACCAGCCCCTGGACCTGGATGCCCTCAAGTCGGCAGGTGGTCTCGACTTGCCTGGCGCCGGAGGGGGGACCTTTACGGAGAACCCCTACGGGGACAGCGTCCCCTTCCAGGAAGTCGCCGGCGACGGCACCGTCGAGTACTACGAGGAGCCGGGACTTCCGGGCCCCAGGTACATCCAGGACCGGGCCGCACCCGGCGGCCAGGTCGAGATGCCAGGAGCCGAGGGAGGATACGAGGCCTACCCCAGGCCGGGTTTGAACCGGAGTGTCCCGGGAGGAAACCGGGCCGTGCCCGGCGGCGCCTACCGGGATGGCTATTCCGGGACGGCTCGGTCTCCCGGTTACTACGAGACCATGAACTCCCCCGGTGGCAGGTACGAGGTTGCACCGGATCCACGCGAGGTCTACGACCCACGCCAGGCCTACCCGCCGCAGCAACCCCCTGCTGAGATGCGCAACTCCCTGCCCCCTGGATCGCCGCTGCCACAGCCCGGCAACTACTACGAGAACGCCGAAACCTACGGAACCCAGACCTCCTACGACGAGCCATCACCCTTCGGCTACGTCGAGGACCCGGCTGGCTATGGCGGCTACGTCGTCGATCCCTATGCCCCATCGGCTCGGGATTATCCCAGGGAGAGGCTGATCCAGGAGATGGGCCACGGAGCGCCCACGGGATTCGACATTCCCGGCCAGTAATGCCTGGCTGCAGGTTCCCTGTTTCCCCTCCATCTTCTATACTGTCTCTCCTCGGGTGGCCCGATACTGCTGACCGCCCGGACTGACAGGAGAAGCCAGCCATGCTCGTCGTGATGAGGAAGGACTCCCCCCAGGAGTCCATCGACCAGGTCTGTGAGTGCATTCGTGATAGGGGATTCGCACCCCACGTCATGCCCGGAGAGGTCCGGCTGGCCATCGGTGTCACGGGCAACAAGGGCTTCGTCGCAATCGACAACCTGGAAGGGATCGAGGGCGTCCTGGAGGTCATCCACGTCACGTCCCCCCACAAGCTGGTCAGCCGGGAAGTTCATCCAGAGGACTCCATTGTCGATGTCCAGGGCGTCAAGTTCGGTGGCCCCGAGGTGGTGGTCATGGCCGGACCCTGCGCCGTCGAGAGCCGGGATCAAGTCATGGAGGTGGCCCGGCAGGTCAAGCGCCTCGGCGCGAAGATGCTGCGGGGCGGCGCCTTCAAGCCGAGAACGTCGCCCTACTCATTCCAGGGACTGAAGAAGGAGGGTCTCGAGATCCTGGCAGAGGCCAGGAAGGAGACCGGCCTTCCCGTCGTGACGGAGGTCATGGGTACCGACGACCTGGATCTGGTCGCCGAGTACGCCGATCTCCTTCAGATCGGCGCCCGGAACATGCAGAACTTCATGCTCCTCGAGGCGGCGGGAAAGACCCGGAAGCCCGTGCTGCTGAAGCGCGGAATGTCCGCCACCATCAAGGAGCTGCTCCTGGCGGCGGAGTACATCATGTCCCAGGGCAACTACGAAGTGATCCTCTGCGAACGGGGAATCCGGACCTTCGAGGACTCCACTCGCAACACCCTGGACCTGAACGCCGTTCCCATGATGAAGCAGTTCTCTCACCTGCCCGTCGTGGTCGACCCGAGTCACGGCATCGGCATCTGGAGCAAGGTGACCCCCATGGCCCGGGCCGCCGTCGCCGCCGGTTGCGACGGCCTCATCGTGGAAGTCCACAACCACCCCGAGAAGGCCCTCTCCGACGGCGCCCAGTCCCTGACGCCGAAGAACTTCGGTCTGCTCATGACTTCGGTGGATCGGGTAGCGGCCGCGGTAGATAGAACTCTGTTGGGGTGAGGCGGGACTTTGGACCTCGGGCTTCGGGCCTCGGGGGAGGGAGGAGCATGTCACCCAGGGACCTGTACTCAGCGTTTCACCTCTCTACACGAAAACCTCTGTGCTCACTGCGATCCCTGTGAACTCCGTGATCCCCAATGTTGGCTGCCCCTTACGGGACATGCACCCTTCGGAGGGGGGAGACCCCCGGGGTCGGAATGTTCCAACTCTATGCTACACTGGCGGCGCCCGAATGGACCGGGCAATCGGGAGCGTGATCTGATGATAGAACGGAGAATGCTGAGGGAGCGGCGGTTTCCGCCGGCGTTGATCCCGATCCTGGCAGGCCTGAAGGTCAATCCTCGGCCTGGGTCGTACTGCGTGGTCAAGTTGCCATCGGGTGCGGCGATACCGGAGGGGGAGGACTGGAACCGGCGCCTGAGCCTCGGAGCCGGCGAAGACTCGGAGTCCTTCATTCTACCGGAGTCACAGTGGGCCGAAGTGGAGAAGGGCGCCAACGATGCCGATGTGGAGCGAGGCTTCAGGGTCCTGTCCATGTCCCCTGTACCCGAGGGTCACGAGGGGAACTTCATGGCCGTCGTCACCGGGATGCTGGCCGATGCCCTGGTAAATGCCCGACCGATCTGGAGCCCGGGACGCTTCGACCTGATTGTCAAGTCGACGGAGCTCAAGGCCGCGCGGGAAGCGGTGGACCTGATCGTCCACCGGGCCAAGGGCCGCCATCGATCGAGCTAGTGTGGTGGTCCGCTGTTTCCTTTACATATGATGCCTGTCCATAAAACCGTTCGCCCCACTATGGATGCCCGCATCCAGGACGACTGAATGGCCGAGTTTTCCCGATCCGTTCGTCCTGAGCCTGTCGAAGCATGT
>JAJFLN010000242.1 GCA_021772705.1 Candidatus Cloacimonadota bacterium
GCATCCATAGTGGGGCGAACGGTTTTATGGACAGGCATCATATGTAAAGGAAACAGCGGACCACCACACTAGACACGGGTCGAGAATCGAGTGACACGCGCGATGCAGGCATGGATGAGGACACTCACCGGCGACGGCGGCGCAGGACGAACCCGCCGACGTCAGCGTGACGGTGTACTCCCCGCTGACGCTCGCTCCTCCTGCCGCGACCAGGGTGATCGCTGCCGTGGTGATCCGGACCGACTCGTTGCCCGAGTTCGAGACCGTCATCGTTACCGGCACGCCGGTCTGTCCCTGCTCGACTTGCGAAGTAGTGCTAAGAGGGCACCGGATCGCGGAAGTGCAAAGTAGTCCTCGGCTTGCATCGTTGTCCCGCCAGGGTCAGCAGGGCCGAGAGCGACGGGATGGCGGTGAATGGCATCAGTCGACAGCTCGCCGCGATGACTGCTGGCATCCGGGCGCAGTCGGAGCTTGGTTGGAAGTTCTCCAGGCCGTACAATGCGGACGGAACAGGTCATGAAATCCATCAGCAAACCCAGACAGTGGACCTACGACTGGAACGAGCGGGGGACCCGGTTTCAGCCCGCCCGACCGGTTCAGTTCGATGATGAGACCCTTCGGGACGGTCTCCAGAGTCCCTCCGTCCGTAACCCGGACATCGATGAGAAGATCCAGATTCTGAGGTTGATGGAGCGTCTGGGCATCCAGCGGGTCGACCTGGGTCTGCCCGGTGCTGGGCCTCGGCATCTGGAGCACATCGATGCCATGCTGTCGATCATCGTCGAGGAGAAGCTGGCAATCCGTCCGGGCTGCGCCGTTAGAACTCTCGAGGGGGACATTGCGCCTCTGATCGATCTGCAGCAGAAACATGGGTTGCCGATCCAGGCGAGCATGTTCCTCGGTACCTCGCCGATTCGGAAGTTCGTCGAGGGGTGGACCACAGGACGACTCCTGGAGACCTGCGAGAAGGCCGTCACGTTTGCCGTGACCAACGGCTTGCCCGTGATGTTCGTTACGGAGGATACGACCCGGTCATCGCCGGCGGACATCAAGGCGATTTACACACGAGCCATCGAGCTGGGGGCCCGCTCGATCTGCGTGGCCGATACGGTAGGGCACGCCACTCCTCACGGAGTACGTCAGCTCTTGAAGCACGTACGCAAGGTGGTGGACGCCACCGGCGTACCCGACGTGATCATCAACTGGCATGGCCACAAGGACCGAGGTCTGTCGGTGGCCAACTCCCTGGCTGCCATCGAGGGCGGCGCCGATGTGATCCACGGCGCCGCCCTGGGGGTCGGGGAGCGATCGGGCAACACGCCCATGGACTTGCTGCTGGTCAATGCCAGACTGCTGGGCTGGATCGAAAACGACCTGTCAGCCCTTGCGGAGTACTGCCGGGTCTGCAGCAAGTACCTGGACGTACCCATTCCCAGGAACTATCCGGTCATGGGCGCCGACGCCTTCGAGACGGCCACAGGGGTTCACGCGGCCGCCATCATCAAGGCTTTCAAGAAGGGGGACCCCGCACTGGCGGATCGCGTCTACTCCGGTGTTCCGGCCGGGCAATTCGGTCTGGAGCAGCGAATCCGCGTGGGACACATGAGCGGCCGTTCCAACGTCATCTACTGGCTCGAGAAGCGAAACATCGTTCCGGAGAGTTCTCTCGTGGAAAGGATACTTGGCGCCGCCAAGGAGTCCGCCACGCTCTTGGA
The DNA here is from genome assembly GCA_021772705.1 of Candidatus Cloacimonadota bacterium. Classification (GTDB taxonomy): domain Bacteria; phylum Muiribacteriota; class UBA6191; order JACPRK01; family JACPRK01; genus OFTM100. The sequence continues at coordinate 1,716 of JAJFLN010000242.1, forward strand.
GGACGATCAGATCATGCGGGTCGTACGAAACCACGTGTCCTCTGAGTGAGGTCCCGGTTCGATCTCGCCCCCCGTTACACATAAGGAATCGCAAGTTATGCGGTCGCTCCACATCAAGCTCAGCACACCCCTCGTCCTGGCCCTGGCTCTGGCTGTCCCGGATCTGTCCCTGGCCAAGCAGAGCACCGTCGATCTGCAGGTCCAGGACATCCTGGCCCGTCCCGGCGACGCCGTGATCCTTCGGGCGAAGCTCGAGCGTGCCGGCTTCAGGGGACGAGACATCGAAGGCGCCGAGATCGAGTTCCGTCTCGACGGGACGACTCTGGGCAGGGCCACCACCGATGACGATGGGAAGGCCATACTGCCGATCAAGGCACCGTCGGTGGGAGACTATGTGGTGAAGGCGGTCTACGCAGGTAACGAGGATGCCCTCCGAGGCGAGTACAACGCGCTGCTCGCGGTCCGTGAGGCGTCGGCTCCCGTGATGGTCCTGGACATCGACTGGACGATCTCCATGACCGACAACATCGATGCAGCCATCGGCGACGGAGATAGTCCGCCGCTGGAGGGTGGGCCGGAAGGCGTGGGCCGTCTCGATTCCCGGTATGACATCGTCTACGTGACGGCACGGCCCAGACAGCTGAGGAAGTCGACTCTGGCCTGGTTGAACCGCTACGGCCTGCCTCGTCGCCCGGCCTATTTCCTGGATCTGAAGAAGTTCCCCACTTACAACGAGGCCAAGTACAAGAAGTCCATCATCAAGCCCTTGAAGGATCTGTTCCCCAAGATGAGCATTGGCATCGGCGACAAGCGGACGGACTCCGAGGCCTACCTCGCGGCAGGATTGAAGGCGATCATCATCACAGACGAGGAGCTGCAGGGAGCCATCAGCGTGCCCAACTGGGCCGCCGTGGAGGAGGCCGTGAGCGCACTCGAGCAGGAGGGTGCTGGCTCAAAAAGGGACGCCGCCGAAGCCGCGTCCAGGTAGTCTGCCGGAGCAGTCACACCGGTT
>JAJFLN010000243.1 GCA_021772705.1 Candidatus Cloacimonadota bacterium
GGCTCCGCTGCCTGACCGCTATGCTGGCGCCGATCCTCAGCTTCACAGCCGAGGAGGCCTTCGAGCACACGCCTGGATCGGGAGATCGGCCCGCCAGCGTCTTCCTCTCCGAATGGCCCCAGCTTCCGGAGGAGTGGCGGAACCCGGAGCTCCTGAAGCGATGGGAACGGCGTCTGGCCGTGCGGAAGGGCGCCTCGAAGGCCCTGGAGATCGCCCGGGCACAGAAGGTGATCGGCAGCGGCCTCCAGGCCCGTCTCAACGTGCGGGCCACCGATGATGACACCCGGGCCGACCTGCAGCAGAACCGGAAGCTCTACGAGGAGATCTGTATCGTGAGCGCTCTGGAGCTGGTAGATCAGGAGGCAGAGGTCTGCCCCGATTCCCGGATTCCGGAACCGGTCACCCTCGAGGCCCTACCTGGTATACAATTCGGAGTGCAGGAAGCACCGGGACAGAAGTGTCAGCGATGCTGGAAGCTACGGGCTGACGTGGGCAAGACGGAGCAACATCCGGGCCTGTGTCACCGGTGTGTCGAGGTCGTCTCCTGCTGAGGAGGCAACGGAGGACTGATGGCGAAGACTGAGGCGGAGGCAAGCCCTACGGGAGCCACGAGCAAGTTCGTGGGCTTTACCCTCGGCAAGGAGGAGTACGCAGTAGACATCCTGAAGGTGAAGGAGATCAAACTCATGATCGCCATCACCCGGGTTCCCAAGGCTCCGTCCTTCGTGGAAGGGGTCATCAATCTGCGAGGCGAGATCATTCCGATCATCGATTTGCGGAAGAAGCTGTCTCTACCCGTGAGCCCCCAGACCGAGGACTCACGGATCATCGTCGTCGAGCTCGAGGAGCGACTGGTCGGAATCATCGTCGATTCCGTCTCGGAGGTCCTGGAGCTTCCGGACGACAAGATCTCTCCACCGCCACCGATAATCGCTGGTATCGAGGCCGAGTATCTTCGCGGCGTCGGCCGGCTGGGGGAACGACTGCTGATTCTGCTCGATCTCGATCGCATCCTGACGATGCAGGAGATCAGCGAACTCAAGAGAGTGTGATCCCTCACAATGGACGTAGACCTCTCCGAGTACATCGATGAGTACCTGATCGAACTCGAAGAGCAACTCGAGCGGCTCGACGACTGTCTCCTCGATCTGGAGAAGGATCCGACCAGCGAGGAGCTCATCAAGGAGATCTTCCGGATCACCCACACGATCAAGGGCTCCGCCTCGACAATGGGTTTCGAGCCGATCGCTATCGTGAGCCACGCGATGGAGGATCTCCTCGGCGAGGCCCGAGAGGAGGAGCTCACCATCACTCCTCCCATGATGGAGGCCATGAATGCCGCCTTCAAGGGCATCGTCCGGCTCAAGGACAATCTGGCGAATCAGGAAGAGGAGCCCGTCGACACCGAGTCTCTGACCACGGGTCTGGAGAAGTTCCTCCCCGACGCTCAAGCTCAGGCCGTGGCCAACCTGGCGTCCAGGGCTCCCCAGCCCACTCCCGTCCTGCCCCAAGCGCCGGCGGCGCCGCCGGCGGTCGACGATGGTGATCAGCTCTCCCCTGAACTCGAGGCACTGCTCGAACTCGGGGGCTCCGGCGGCAAGGTCAGCCGGTATCTGATCGAGTTGAACTTCGATCCTGACATGGAGATGAAATCCGTTCGAGCTTTCCTGGTCATCAAGAAGTTGAAAGAACTCGGAGAGATCCTGGAAGCCCGTCCCAGCGTCGCGGATCTGGAGAACAACGCAGACCCGTCCTTCTCACTCCTCCAGATCCTCTATCAATCCGGAGAGGACCCGGACAAGATCCAGCAGTCGGCTCAGTTCGGTAACGCCAGAAGCGTGGAGATGATCGAGGTCGGCCCGACAGCAACTCTCCTGGAACTCACGGGTTTGACCTCCGAGGCTCCCGCCCCCGCTTCCCCGACTCCCCCCCCGCCCGCTCCCGCACCGTCGCCTCCCGTGGTGGCTGAGCCTCCTCCGGTTCCGCCTCCGGTTCCGCCTCCTGCTCCCGCAGTCTCCGCTCCCCCGGCTCCCCTCGATCCGGCAGGGGACCCGCCGCCTGAGCCTGCTGCTAACGGCGAAGTCTCGGAGGACGACTGGAACGAGGCCGCGGCAGAGGCTGGATTCCCGGGCCGCGTCGCCCCGCCAGCGAAACAGTTGATGGAGATGATGGGGGAGAACCATCGCTCCGAAGTCGTCGATGCCCTCAACCAGAACGACAACGTCTTCGAGATCGATATCCTCTTTCAGGATGGCTCGCCACGTTCCATGACCCGGGCCATGCAGATCCAGCAGCGCGTCGACGACGTGGCTCGGATCATCCTGGCGGATCCAAATCAGTCCAGCCTTCACAACACCTTCAGGGGCCGGCTGCAGCTCCTGGTCGCCACGGACCTGGAGAGCGAGCAACTGAAGGACCTAATGGTCGCGGAAGAGGTCGGCAGGTCCACATTCACATCGATCGGAATGGAGCGGTTCGAGTCTGTCGAGGGCGCCGATGACTCCGAGGGCGAGGAAGAGAAGCCGTCAATCCGCAAGGAAGAACGCCGAGCCAGGCAGAGTCAGGCCGAGACGGCAAAGATCACCGCCACCCAGACCGTGCGGGTCCCCGTCGAAAGGCTCAACAAGCTGATGAATCTGGTAGGTGAGCTCGTCATCAACAAGACCCAGTTCGTGAACCTCTTCGCCAGGTACATGGAGTCCGGTGACGCCGAGAGACTCCGGTCAGGTATCCAGGAGCTGAACCAGAACCTCTCGACCATCACCAACGAACTGCAGACGGGCATCATGAAGGTCCGGATGGTGCCCATTGGTCAGGTCTTCAGCCGCTTCACACGGCTAGTCCGGGACCTGTCCAAGAGCCTAGGCAAACGGGTGACGTTGCTCATCGAGGGCTCCGAGACCGAGATCGACAAGAACGTGATCGACGAGATAGGAGATCCTCTGATGCACCTGGTCCGGAACGCCCTGGATCACGGCATCGAAGATCCGGAAGTCAGGAAGATGAAGGGCAAGCCCGAGGAGGGCTTCCTCATGCTCCGGGCCCGTCACGTGGGAGAGAACATCCTGGTCGAAACCGTCGACGACGGCGCCGGCCTGGACCTGGAGAAGCTGAAGAAGCGGGCCCTGGAAAGAGGGCTGGTGGACGAGGTCAAGCTGAGGCAGATGTCGACCAGCGAGATCTACAACTTCATCTTCGCTCCCGGATTCTCCACGGCCTCGGAGGTCTCCAGTGTCTCCGGCAGAGGCGTCGGAATGGACGTGGTCAAGGAAGCCATCCAGAAGCTCCGGGGTGAGATCACCATCAAGAGCGAGAAGGACAACGGGACCACCATCCAGATCAAGCTGCCCCTCACCCTGGCGATCATCCAGGGCCTGCTGGTCCGGGTGGCTGGAGAGACCTTTGCCATTCCGCTCTCCTCCGTGAGAGAGACCATCCAGCTCGACAGGGGCAATATCCACGTCATCAACAACCACCGGGTGATCAACTTCCGGGAGACCGTGATACCCCTGATCTTCCTGAACGATTTCTTCGAGCTCGCCGACGCACGATCGAACAAAAACTTCATCGTCTTCGCTGAAGATGACGATAACCGGATAGGACTCGTCGTCGATTCTCTGATTGGACGCAGAGAGATTGTGAGCAAGGCCCTCGATAAGAGGTTCGTGGCTGTAAAGGGCGTCCAGGGTGCCACGGTACTGGGAGATGGCACGGTGAGTCTCATCCTGGATGTGCCGGCCTTGGTGGATGACGCCAAGACCCGCTTCTATCAGTGACACAGGCTGCAGGCCTCCGGCTGATGACTGCAGCCGAGAGGTCCCATGGCTGCGACTCACCGATCCGAATCCAACGAAGTGACCGAAGTCCCCACAGTCGAGGATGCCCTCGAACTGGAGGCGACCGGTAACCGTTCCCGGTCCCTGGAGCTTCTCGGCTCCCTGGCAGACGGAGAACCGACCAACGCCAACGTGGCGTTCCACTACGGTCGTCTTCTGTTCAAGGACGCCAGGCCCGAGGACGCACGGGAGCACCTTCTGGCCGCCTCGCGGCTCAGGCCCGGTCACCCGGCAACCTGGCGGGAGTTGGCTGCCGTCCAGATGCGCCTCGGAGACCAGGCCGGTGCCGACACGGCTCTGCAGCGGCTCCACGATATGCGCCCTTCCGATGGATGGGCTCTCAGGAACCTGGGTGCCGTTCGGCTGAAGCTGGGTCGCCACGCCCTGGCCATCGAAGCTCTCGATTCCTACCTCCTGGAGAACCTGGAAGACCGCGCGGCCCACATCGATCTCTGCTGGGCCCATCACGGTCTCGGCCGCAGCGATCGGGCTAAGGTTGAGCTGGCCGTACTGCAGCGTGACGCCGAGCTGGAGCCCGACGGCCTGGCCCTCCTCGGCGAGATTCAGCTGGCGGACGGAGCCCGGGAGATCGCCATAGAGAACCTCCAGGCCGCTGTCTCAGGCGGTGTGGCTCGACCGAACACCAAACTCATCCTGGCCAATGCTCTGCTCGCGGAGCTGGATCCCGAGGCGGCTTTGGCCGCCCTCGAGGGACTGCCCGGAACGGGACCTGAGGCGCTTCTGGGAGCCCGGGCCCTGTTCCGTCTCGGAGATATCGAACGGGCTCTGACCCGCGTCGCCGTCGTTCTCGACGTTGATGGCTCCGACCGGGAGGCCCTGGCCTTGAAGGCCGATCTCCTCGAGGCGGACGGGGACAAGGAAGGTGCTCTCGCCTGCTGTCTTAAACTCCAGAAGCTGGGAGCTGAGATCCCCCGCCTGCCCGTCAGGATAGCCAGGCTCAGGATTGACGTCGGGGAGACCACCGCCGCCCTGGAGACCTTGAACAGGTACCTGACCCGGCACTCCAGCGACGTCAATGCCCTGGTCATGGCCGGCGATCTGGAACTGCGGAACGACAGCGACAAGTCCGCGTTCCGGCGATTCTCGGCTGCCATTCAACACGACCCGGATTGCGGCCGTGCCCAGCTTCAGCTGTCCCGGATCTGGCTCAGCCACGACAGGCCTCGAAGGGCGCTGCTGGCCGGACGTCGTGCCGCCGAGCTCGATCCCGCCAATCCCGAATCGGCCATGGCTGTCGCCGAGGCACACGTGGCCCTTGACCAGGGCCAGGACGCCATCCCCTACTATCAGCTCGCCCTGGAACTCGGCGAAGAGAGCAAGCTGCCTCATCGCCGTCTGGCTGTCTTGTTCGGTGCCCAGTCGCACCACGAGCAGGCCCTGCACCACGGCCTGATCGCCGCCGAAGGCCATGACCGGGACCCGAAGCTCTGTCTGGTTCTGGCCCAGGCGCTCATTGCGCGGGGCGAGGAGGAACGGGGCCGCTCCTGGATCGAGAACGGACTGCGTCACGTGTCGGGAGACCCGTCCCTGCTGGAGGCCCTTTCGGAGTGCGATCTCCGGGAAGATCGACTCGACGATGCCATCGAGCACTCCCGGGTGTCCATGCAGGCCAGCGGCGTCCGGCCCGGCGCTCGCCGCGTCCTGGGACTCGCTCTGACCCGGAGCGGCCAGACCCTGGCAGCCCTGCCGCTACTCGCCCAGTCGCTCTCACACAAGCCTGGCGACGACGAGGTTCGCCTCGAACTCGCCCGGGCTCACGGACAGCACGGTTCCCACAACGAAGTACTGGCCCTCTATCCTGACGCCACGACGCTGCCCGCCAGCCAGGAGACCCTCGGCTTGATGCTCGGAGAGTCCGCCCACATGGCGGGAGACCTCAAGCTCGCCCGGGCGATCCTGGACAACCTGTTCACTCAGGACTGCCAGTCCCGTCGTCTCCTGGAGACCTTCGCCCAGGTCCTCGTTGCCGGTGGAGAGAGCAGCCGGGCTCTGTCGATCGTCGAGTTCGCGTGCCGCGTGCACCCCGAGTGCTGGGAGTTCGTCGAGACCCTGGCCGAGCTTCACTCAGCTGCCGGACGCTACTTCGAAGCCCGGCAAGAGCTCGCCAGAGCCCGGCGGATGGTCCCATCGGAGAAGAGACTCTACCTGGCCTCCGGCTGCCTGGAGATCGCCGACCGGCGGCCCGCCGACGCCGCACCCCACCTGGATACCTACATCCAGATGGCGCCCAAGGACCCGGCCGGTCACCATCACCGAGGTCAGGCCTACCTGCTCGCAGGTCACCGGTATCGCGCCGAGGAGTGCTTCCGCAGGGCCCTCCGGTTCGATCCGGAGCACACGGACTCCTACGTCTCCCTGGGCCGCCTGCTCCTCAGGAGTGGCCGCACCAACGAGGCCCGGCGACTCCTGGAGGGCTACGTCACCCGGACTTCCCGGCGCCAGGAAGTCCTGGGAGAACTGGCATCGGTGTTTCTCACGGAGGACCGGCCCCTGGAAGCCGAGTCCTATCTGCGGGAGCTGGTGGAGACCGGGCCCGAGGGCAGCGGCGGCATTCGCCCCCTCGCCGAGCTGCTCCTGGGTCAGAAGCGTGACCGGGAAGCGCTGGCCGTGCTCGACAAGGCCGGGGATGATTCCAGCAAGATGCTCATCGATCTGGCCGACTGGCTCTGCTCTCACGGCGAGCACCGGCGGGCCCGTGTCCTCTACGAACGAACCCTTACCGGTGTCGCCGACTCCGAGCAGGCCATGATGGGGATCGCACGATGCCACGTCGCCTCCGGCGAGAGGTCAACGGCAAAGAAGTGGCTCGAGCAGGTCGTCTCCCGGTCGCCCCGTCACAAGGCAGCCTCACTCGAGCTGGCTCGCCTGCTGTCGGAAGAGGCTGCCCGCAACGACTCCTCCCAGGCGAAGAGCCAGATGGAATTTGCCCTCGAACTGCTGGAGCGGTTCTGGACCGACTGCTGGACCGACGTCTCGGCCCTGAAGCTCTACGCGGCCATGGCCTCTCGCCTCGGGAAGATCGAGGAAGCCGTTCGCGCCGCCCGCCGGGCCCTCGAACTGGACGACAAGCAACCCGACGCCCACATCATCCTGGCCGACATCCACTTCGACAGCGGAGAGAATGCCGAGGCCCTGGAGGAGTACCTCAAGGCACTGGCCCTCGACCCCGGACGGGAAGAGGCTGCCCGCCGCGCCACGGCGTTCCTGGAGGCCTCCGGCCAGCTACTCGTGGCCAGAACGGTGATGGAAAAGGTCGTTCAGATGCGGCCATCATCCCGGAATGCACGACTGGGCTTGGCCCGCCTTTGCCACAAGCTGGGCGATCCCAAGGGAGCCGTCCTTCACTGGGAAGCCGCTTCTCGATCCGGCTCTCTCGGCGCCGACGACCTGACCGATCTGGCCGGCACCTACATGCGGATGAAGCGCTACTCCGACGCCGAGCGGGTCAACTCCGAGCGCCTGCGCAAGGAACCGAAGGGTCTGGAACCCCTGCTGCTCGCTGGGGATGTGGCCTTCGCCGCGGGACGGCTCTCGGAAGCTCGGGTCCGGTACAATCAGGTGGCCCGAATTCATCCCGACGACTCTCGAAGTGCCTCTCGGTTGGCTGAGCTGTTCCGCCGCGAAGGACGTCACCAGGACGCCCTCTTCCAGGTCCGTCACGCACTGAAGCAGGCGCCCACCGACGTGAACCATCTGGTTCTGAAGGGCCGGATACTGATCGAGATGAATCGCCACGACGTGGCCCGGGAGCCCCTGGAGAAGGCGCTGGAGCAGCCTGGCGGCCACCTGGCTGAAGCAGGCCTCCTACTGGCACGGGTTCACCGGCTCCTCGACAACCGCCACCGGGCCGCCGAGACCTTGAAGGGCCTCATCGACAGCGGCGTTGCCGGTGTTGAGGCACGGAGGGAAATGGCGGATCTGCAGTTTGATCGGGGCGACTGGCGCCAGTCGGCCGACATCTACGAGAGCCTGAGAGAGAAGGGAGCCCCTCTGGACCGGATCGGTCTGCAGCGGCTGGCCCTCTGCTACGGAAACATGGGCATGAGTGCCCGCGGAGCCGACCTGCTGCGCCAGCTGCCCGCCGGCCAGGCCCCCGACGTGGACGTGGTGCTCGACATGGCCCGGGCATGCTTACGACAAGGATGTCGCCGGGAGGGACTGGCCCTGATGCGGGAGGAGCTGGCCCGTCACGACAAGCCGGGCCGGGCTCGACTGCAGCTCGAGATCGGACGGATTCACCACGAGGCCGGCAACCCGGCAGAGGCGACTCAGAGCTACGCCGAGGCGCTCTCTCTGTCACCCACGGACGTCAACGTGCAGGAGCGGGCCGCCTCGTTCCTCATGTCCACCGGCCAGGTTCAGAACATGCGTCACACCTTCGCCGAACTGACCCGGGAGTACCCCGCCGAGCCGAGGGCTCACTGCCACCTGGGGATTGCCTGTCTGAAGCTGGGCCTGGGCCGCGAAGCCGAGCGGGCTTTCCGCCGGGCCATCGAGCTGGATTACAATCTGAAGGATGCTCACTCCGGCCTGGCACGGGCCTGCAGGCAGCTGGGAGACCTGACCACGGCCATCGAGGAGTACCGCAAGGCCAGATTCCTGGACCCCAAAAACTCCCGGCTCCACTTCGAGCTGGCCACGGCCTTTGCCGAGCAGGGGCAGACCGATTCCGCTGTCAGCCAATTCGAGAAGCTCCTGCGCCAGGAGTCATCCGGATCGTCCCTGGCCGCCGCAGCCAGAGCCCACCTCCAGAGCTTGAAGCGTCTCACGGGCTGAGCGGCCCGAGGTCCGCAACTCCGGGCCAGACGAGTCTCCTGCCGGGAAGGGGATTCGTCGCCTTCGGTTCCGTTCCGGGTTCCTGTCTGTCTGGCGTATCAGTACAAGAACATAAGCTGACGGTCACTTTCTGTCGATAGCGACTCGGAAGACCCCGAATCTCGGGACCGGTCCTGCATTCTGCGATCCGGTCTCCCGGGGACTCTGAAGACAGAAAGGGAGCCAGAAGTGTCCGAGCCAGCCAGAGAGGAATCATCCCGGATCGGTCCCCCCACTCTCGGGGCGGCCGTGACTGCTGGAGACACTCAGGGGATACTGCAACACCTGGAAGACCTTCAGGAAGTTCAGGCCCTGCGTGACATCTCCACTCTGCGCCGCCTCCTCCTGGGGACGGATGTGGAGGTCTCGCGAGCCGCCGCCGCTGCCATCTGCCGCCTCCATCTGCCGCCCATGGTGACGGATCTTCGAGCCATCCTCTGCGACAGTGAGTCAGTCCTGGGAATGGACGTGCTGAGCGGACTCGAAGGCTGGCCCAGGCCCGAGTTCCTCGACGCCTACCGGATGCTGCTCGAAACCGATGACTGCCCCTGGAAGGAGCAGGTCCTGATCAACCTCTCCTTCCATCCCGGCGCCGATGCCGGCCGGCTGCTCGCCCCCTGGGCCTCCCGCCCCGAAGCAGAGCTGGCCCTACCGGCCCTCCGAGGTCTTCGGAAGTTCCCCAGCATGGCCCACTACCGCCTGGCCCGGGAGGCCCTCTCCCATGAATCTCGCGAGGTCGTCCTGGAGGCGATCTCCACCGTCGTGGCCGTCGGCGGCCGAACGGCGCTTCGTGAGCTACTGCGCTGGGCCCGTAATCAGTCCGCCGATGCCAGGCAGGCCACTCTGGAGCAGGTCTCGGAGAAGGGGGATCCCAGTCTCGCATCGGAGCTCGGGACCTGGCTCGTGGATACTGACGACTCCATCGTCGGCGAGACCCTCCGCACCATGCGCCGGATCAAGGCCATCCCGAAGATGCCCTCCCTGGAGAGCTGCCTGGAGTCCTCCGATTCCCGCGTCCGCTCCGAGGCCCTGAGGGCCGCCACACTCCTGACCGACAAGATGGCCCTGGAGCTCATCGAGCGTGGCCTCGCCGACGCCGCATCCACCGTGCAGGTGGCGGCGGTTGAATCCCTGTCGAGCCTCGACACCCCACGATCTCGCGATCTGCTCATCCGGGCCCTCTCCTCGGAGTCCTCCCTGACCCGGATAGAGGCTCTGCGAAGCTCCTTCGCTCTGAAGATGGACGAGAGCCGGCAGCTGGCCCGTCAGCTGCTCACGGACTCCTCCGCCGACGTTCGGCGAGAGTCCCTCCGCCTGCTCACAGGAGCCGGTGAGCCCCCGGAGCCAGAGGAGCTACAGGCTCTTTTGACTGATCCGGACTCCAGCGTGAGGGAAGAGGCTCGACGCCTCGTGGCGGAGGTCCCCGACGATGCCGACGAGGCAGCCCGGCTCGCCGCCGCTGGCTACGCCTCCCAGGCCGCCAACCTACTCGTAACAGACATCGTGGAGAGCGGTGACGACCCTCGGCCCCTGTTCCAGCTCGGCATCCTACTCTATGGCAGGGGCAACTACGAAGGTGCTCTGGAAAAGTTCCTCCGTGTCGTCGAACTCGACCCCCGCAATCCCGGAGCGTTCCGGTACGTCGCCTGGATTCACGAGCAACTCGGCAACCAGGACGAACGGATCGAGGCCGCCAGAAAACTCTGCGACGTGGCCCCCGACGAGATCTGGGCACAGCGCCTGCTGGGACTCCGGGCCGCCGCCGATGGAGCCCATCCCGAGGCCCGGGAACGGCTCGAGAGAGTCGTCTCCGCCGAACCGGATGACATGGAAGCCGAAGCGGCTCTGGGCGAGTCCCTCTACGCCCTGGCTTGCTGGGACTCTGCCCGCCGGAGCCTCGAGAGGTCCATCGGTGTCGCCACTTCCAGTCGGCGGGTCCATCGAATGCTCGCCGATATCGCGACCCGGCAGGATCGGAACGACGATGCGGAGGATCACCTCCGCCGCGCCCTCGGCGACGAGCCGAAGGCCTACCCCGACGACGCCTGCAACCTGGCCCAGATTCTCCTGACCCAGGGGCGCCTGGAAGAGGCCGTCCGCCTCGTCCAGCCCCTGACGAAACTCGACTCGCCCCCGGAGCGGGCCTGGCGGATCGGCGCCGAGGCGGCTCACAAGCTGGGACGCCCTGACGACGTCCTCTCCTGGATTGCGCGGTGCGGGACCCTCGACTCCGAGGACCTGCAGGCCCATCAACTCCTTGGGCTGGCCCTTCTGGATCTGAAGCGCACCGCGGAGGCTCTGCCCCATCTGGAGCGGGCCGCCTCCGTCTCGGATCTCCCCGAAGCACAGCTCGCTCTGGCCCGGTGTCATGAGTCCCTGGGAAACGACTCGATGGCTCTCGAGTGTCTTCAAGAGTTCCTGGCCCGGGTCGGCCGGGACGACCCTGCCATCCGGTACCTGGAGGCCCGCCTCCTACGGCGACTTCATCGGCAGGAGGAAGCCCTCTCCATCCTGGAGGCTCTCTCTGACTGGGACCGGCCCGACCCCTCCTATCATCTGGAGTTTGCCCTCTGCCAGTTGGCCAGCGGAGCCCACGCCTCGGCCCTCAAGAGCGCCCGGACCCACCTGGAGCGGGAGCCAGGCTCCCTCGAGGGCGCCGTGGCCCTCGGCGAGGCCATGGTCGGCGCCGGCGAGTACGAGGAAGCCCGGCCCTACCTGCAAGAGCTGGCGCAGCGACAGGCCGCGGCCACCCGGGCCCGGCGCTTGCTCGTCACCGTCCTTCACGCTCTCCGCGAGCCTGACCGGGTCCTGGAAGTGGGCGAGAAGATCGCCAGCCAGTACACCGACGATCCCCTGTTCTGCCTGGCTCTCGGCTCGGCCTACCGGGTTCGAAAACGCTGGGAGCTCGCCCGGGAATGGCTGGGGCGCTCGGCCCGGCTGGGCAAGCCCGACGCCGAACTCCTGGCGTCGCTGACGGAGGTCGAGCTCGCCTCCGGCAACCCGAGAATGGCCCTGGAGCATGCAACCACACTCCACGAGCGTTGGCCGCGCGACTCCGCCGGCCCTCGTCTGCGAGGCATCGCCCTCGAGGCCCTGGGCCGATCCGCCGAGGCCATTCCCTATCTGAAGGACACCCTCGACGCGTGCCCCTCCGCCCCCGGCGTCCGTGCCGCTCTCGCCGTGGCCCTCTGCAGAGTCAAGGACGACGAGGACGTGCTGGCCCTCTATCCCGACAACGCTTCCCTCGAGACCGCCGAGGAGCCCGCCCTCGTCGCCTACGCCACGGCCCTGGACCGGGGAGGGCGCCGGAAGGCCGCGCTGGACCTGATCGAGGATCACGCTCGCCGGGGACGTCTCTCTTCCGCTGGCCTCAGCTTCTTCTCTGCCACGTGCCTCGCCGATGGCGACGTGCTTCGAGCGGAGGGTCTGTTGAACACGGGTCTGAAGGCCAACGGAAACGACATCGACCTGCTGGAGAGCCGTGGAGCCCTGCTGCTCAGGCGAGGACGACTCAAGGCTGCCGAACAGGATCTCAACAAGGTCCTGGCTCAGCAAGGCACCCGGCCAGGTCCGCTGCTGTTGATGGGGGAGTTGAAGCTCCAGGCCGGCGCAACCAGAGCCGCCGCCGCGTTGCTGGCCCGATACACCCGGGCCGCTCCAAGAGACCCTCGCGGCTTCCTCCTCCTCGGCAGGGCCTGGCTCGAGCTCGGCCAGAAGCAAGACGCCGAGGGAGTCCTCAGGACAGCTCTCGACCTGGACGCCCAGGACGCGGAGTGCGTCGGAGAGCTGATCCTGCTGCTGGCACGGACCAATCGTCAGACCGAAGCTCGAACTCTGCTGGAGGAGTTCACCTCCGAGAGGGCCGAGCGGCTGCAAGCCATGTGCGATGTGGCGAGCCGTATCGCCGGTGAAGACAAGGTGGAAGTTCAGCGGTGGCTCCAGAGGGAACTGGCCACCTTGGGAGCCCCCGTACAGTCCGCTCTGTTACCTCTCGTGGTGGGACTTGTCCGACAGGACAGGGATCGCGACGCCTGGAGGGTCATCCTCGAACTCGGCGTCCGGGCCCCGGAGTCCCTGCCGATCCTGGGCGAGGAGCTCGCCTCCTATGGCCGGCCGGACCTGGCGAGAGAGGTCTTTCGCCGATCCTTTGAGCTGAACGGCCGCAATCTCTCGGATCTCATGGGTGTGGTCCGATGCCACCTCGCCATGGGTGAGAAGGACCGGGCCCGGTCATTGCTCGCTGAGGTACGCAACCGCTGCCCCGTCCACGTCGAGGCTGGCTTCCACATGGCCTCTCTGCAGTCCGAGGCCGGCGACACCGACGGCGCCCGGGACACGGTGGAGAAGGTCCTGGCTCTCGACCCGGAACACGTCCCCTCCCTGGAGTTGAAGATCGAGCTGGACCTGGCCAGCGGTGATGCCGCCGCGGCCGAAGCCAGCGTTGAGGCCTGTCTGTCCCGTGACTTTGGCCGGGCCGACTTCCACCTGTTGAAAGGTGCCGTGTGCCGCGCCCGGGGCCGCCTCGAGGAAGCCGAGGACGCCATGCTCTGGGCGGCTGGACTGGATCCCTCCAACGAGCGAGCCAGCTGCGAGGCCGCCGAGCTTCAGCGGGCCCGGGGGGATCGCGCCGCTGCCAGAGAAGTCCTGTCTCGTCTGCTGTCAGCCAACCCGGACAGCCTGAAGGGCCGGATGGATATGGCCCGGATCATGGCCGAAGAGGGCGACCAGGAAGGCGTTCTTCGGGAGTGGCACGAGGTGGAGAAGCGACGGAAGCTCACCCTCGATGAGACGGAGGCTTTCGTTCGCGCCCTCTGGGACGCCGGGGAGTCCGATGAGGCCGCCCGGCGGGTTAACCGTCTGCGGATGGAGCATCCGGAGCGAGCCACGGCATGGCTGATGAGCGCCGAGATGGTGCTGAAGCAAGAGAACGTCTCCGCCGCCACGGAGTTCTTCCACGAGGCCCTTCGCAAGGAGCCTTCCTTGGCCACGGCTCACGCGGGCCTGACCGATTGCTATATTCACCTCGAGAGCCGGGGGGAAGCCGTCAAGCACGCCCGATCCGCCGTCCGCCTCGATCCCTCGAGCAAGGAGTATCGATACCGGCTCTGCAGCCTGCTGTTCGAGGATGCCCGGTGGGAGGAGACGGAAGGAGAGCTGGGAGCCCTGATGTCCGAGCCTGGTGACTACCACTCCCGGGCGAGGCTCATGCTCGCACGCACCACCCTGGCCCTGGGCAACAGGTCCCGTGCCATCGACCTCCTGACCGAGGAAGACCAGCCCGGAGAGGAGTCTCTGGCTCTCCTGGGCGACCTCTACTTCGAGGACGACAACTGGGAGCGAGCCGCCGACACATTCGGAAAGCTGGCTGTCAGGGCCGGAGCCCTCGAGGGTGAGCGTGGCCGCCGGCGGGCCATCTCCTGCGTGGAGGCCGGCCGTTTGGCAGACGCCGTGGATGCCATGGATGAGCTGCTCAGGCGGCTCAACAAGGACGTCACTGGTCGCAGCGACACGGTCAAGCTCCTGGTCAATCTGACCACCCAGTTGACCCGGGCTCGCCGCCATCCCGAGGCCATGCGTCTCCTCGAAACCGCCCTGATGCGCCTCGGCAAGGACGAGCGCCCCTTGAGGGTCGTGCTGTTGATGGCCTCCGCTCGGGTCCACGACCAGAGAGGCTATCGGACCAACGTGGAACAGGCCCTGGGCCAGGCACTGGAGCTGGCTCCTGGCGACGGCGAGGTGCTGGATGCCACGGCTCGATTCCATGCCTCAGATCAGTCCTTCGAGTTGCTCTGCAAGAGGATGCAGTTCGCCGTCCGTCGCGCCCCTCGATGCGCCAAGGCCCATCTCTACCTGGGAGCGGCCCTCTGCCGCCTCGGAATGCCCGGAGCAGGCAAGGACGCCTGTCTCGAGGCTGTCAAGCTTACGCCCGACGACCTGCAAGCACAACTGGGGTTGGCTCGGGCAGCCAGGCAGGCTGACGACGTCGACGCGGCTGTCGCCGCT
>JAJFLN010000244.1 GCA_021772705.1 Candidatus Cloacimonadota bacterium
CGGCAAGGATGGGAGCCCCCTCTCTACTGACCCCACCGGCGCCGCCGCCGGATCATGCCGCTTGGCCTAACTGACCCGCTCGAGAATTACACCCGACAATGCATCCCAGGCTGGGTTGGAACCCCAATTCCGTGATTGCAGCACCCAATGCTCACGCGAGATCTCCTACGAGCATGTAGCTCTGAGTACTGGGGCCATTGGCGGAGCGTTGACGTCGTGACCAAGCTGCCTCCAGAAGTCCTCAAAGTCATCCAGGCTGGCGAGGGTGTCTTCTCGAGTAAGGCGGATCAGGATGCGGCGCGGCTGGATCTCAGCTGGCGCGATGTCCTCGCCGTGGCCACGTCGTCTCAGACGCAGAAGCGGACTCGTGACAGCGAGGGTGTAACGGAGTACGTTCTTGCTGTCCGAGGTCGCGATACTCGGGGTCGCCTGCTCTACATGGCAGGCAAGCCGATGGATATCGAGGGAGAAGGAACACGCTGGTATGTCATCACGATCCACGAAGCCGACGAGTAAGGGCGCATGCCCCGAGTGCGGGAGAGGGCAACTCTTTCCGGTGGTCGCATCGCGCACCTACGACATCAAGGGGCGCCGTGTGCGCGTCGATGGTCTCCTGCCATGGGAGTGTGAGGCCTGCCACAAGCGGGTCTGGCCCAACGCTGAGGTCCAGCGTGCCCGAGAGATCATCGCGCTGAAGATTCAGAAGGCAGCAGCCTAGTCCGCCCGGTGTAGAGCGTGGCGCTGTGCTCGAGTTGATTCTCCTTCAGCTACTCGAGCTGAAGCAGCTGAACAGCCAGCAGCGAAGAGGAAGCCGCCAGGCTGGAGCTGCCGCTCGGACGGCTGAGGCGAGTCCGGGGCCGCCGTGGCCATTCGCTTGACGCGGGCGTCACAGCTCGGCTGTCTAATTTGGCGTTGCGCCAGACGGGGACGCGCTCGGGCTCGTTGGCCCTTGCTCTCGGGTGCGCTTGAGCGCACCCTCGGTCCCCGCAGGCGAACGCGAAAAGAACCCATCGGGATAGTCGGCGCGGATCAGCCGCTCCAAGGGGTCGTAGGAGAAACTCGTCACATCCCCGTCTTCGCGCTTCGACACGATGCGGCCCAGAACGTCCCGATCGAGCTGCTCGGAGTAGAGTTCACTCCCGTCGCCAGCCCGATAGAGTTGGCTCGACAGGCGTCCGCGAGCATCGTAGGTCACCTGCCGAGTGACCTCTTGCGGCAGTTCCGTGCTCACGATGCGGCCGGAGCGATCCAGGCCGATGCCGACGCGCGCCAGCGGCGACAGGATCTCCGTGAGATTTCCCGACCCGTCATAGAAGAAACCGGTGGAGTTGCCGAGAGCGTCACGAACGGAGACCAGGCGACCACACCATCGCCCGTGCAGCAACGCGCCCTCAACCTGCTTGGCATCCGGCTCTGACGTACCCATACATCCGACAGGGCGAGGTGGGAGTCAACAGGGCGAGGTGGGAGTATCCCCTTGCACGACTCTCGTCGCTACACGGGGGAAGAAGTTCGGGCTAGAGCCGCTTGACGCGCTCGACCTCGACCACGGGACCACCGGGGTCTCCTCCGGACTGCACCATGGGCCCTGCGAGCCTCATCCGGATGCCGGCTCCGATGAGGCCGACGCCGACCATCATCACAAGCCCGGAAACGAGGGCCACCAGGATCTCGGGAAAGACCAGGATGGTGAAGCCGGCGAGCACGAAAAAGACGCCAAGGCCGAACACGCCCCGCCAGAGAAGAGAAGAGGGGGCGGATTGATTGATGTAAACCTGTTCAAATCTCATGATGCCAGTCCAGTGAAGGTTCTCATTAAATTATACCCCATGGAGCGGTCTCGGCGGTCGATTGCCGATTGACAATCGAGGAGGCCCGTGGTCGCCTGGAAGAGGGCCGTTCTTCCTCAGCCTCGGCCACTGCCGCAGCGCCCGAAGATCGGGGCCCCTCTGCCATGTTTCGATTTCGCGTCAAACTCGCCCTCGTCCTCCTCCTCTCGAGCCTCTTGCCCCTGACCCTTGCCGGAGGGGCTCACACTCCACCTGGCCCGGCAGGCGCTGGAGGACTCAGCCATACGGACGCTCGAGGCCGTGCTGGATGCCGTTGTCGGCAGTCTCGAGACTCATGTCGAACAGCAGCTCCGCCGCCTCGAGGAGCTGGCGATCCGTCCGCATCTCCAGAGCCTGGACCCCATGCGATTCGAGCCTCTCATCCACCGCTTCCTCTCGAGCTCGACCTACTTCGTATCCTGCCGGCTCCTTTCCATCGATCCCGCCGCTGGCACCGGGAACCAAGTGGAGGGTTTCACAGAAAGCGAGGTTGCCCGGTCACGGCGACGGGAAAGACGACGGCATCCTCCTCGCCCGATTCGACTCCGAGGACCATGCCCGACGCTTCGCGGCGGGCCGCTGGACGGAAGCTGAGCGGGATGCCAGGATCGAGTTCATCCGCTCGTGCTATGAGGACGGCGGGAGAGACTCATCGCTCCGGAATGCGGTCATTTTCGGCCAGCAACTTCTGCTGGCAGCGTTGAGTCAGGGACTGGCGGGCTTCTGGATTGGCGGCGTGGACCACGAGGCGTGCCGGCGGGAATTCTTCATTCCCACGCGGATCGTCATTGCTGGCGTCGTTGGGCTCGGCTGGCCCGGAGAGGTTCAGCAGCCTCTCACGAGGCTGCCGTCGGCGCGTACGGTCGGATGGGGGAATTGGCCCCAGGGTTGAGGACCGTCACCCCCACGGTCGCCGTGATGTCGACGAGCTCGAAGGTCCTGACGCCCGACTTCGGGGTGACCTGAAAGACCACTGTCCCGGCATCCGAACTGTGGGCCTGAATTAGGAGGCGTATCGCCGACCTCGGTGGTAGACTGAGTGACGTGATACCGGTGCCACGAGAGATAGTCTGGGACTACGACGAGCCTCCTCGAGACGAACGATGGCGGTTGCAGCGACTCGCCGAGTTTTTTCCGCTGTTCGGCCGGGATCGGGTCACCGTCGCGGCCCTCTACGAGGGGCGGCACGGGCTGAGGATTCCTGCCGAGGTTGCAGAGCTCATCGTCATCTATGCCGAGCTGCTCGGTGTCTCGAATGGGCCTCCCTCGGCTTGAGCTCCCGGAGGCTCACCTCAGACCCTGGCAACGCAGGTTCCTGGAGTTGCTGGAGCAATCGGATCTCGTGGGTCCATGTTACTTGACCGGAGGCACGGCCCTGGCCGGCTTCCATCTGGGGCACCGGGATTCGGAGGATCTGGACCTGTTTTGCGAGGAAGAGATCCCTCTGGCAGTCATCGAGGAGTTCCTGGACGGTGTCGAGGGAGCATCGCCGAGGAGCTACCACAGGCTGTATGATCGGAAGATCTTCCTGTTCGAGATGGACGCGAGTCCGGCCAAGGTGGAGTTCACTCGTTTTCCCTTCCCTGCCCGGGGAGAGCGAGAGCGACTCCGGAGCGGCCTGATGCTCGACTCGCTGCTGGACATCTATCTCAACAAGCTGCACGCCATGACGGAACGAACCGAGCCAAAGGACGATGTGGATCTGTACTTCCTGCTGGAGCGATCTGCCGTCCCGTCGATCGTCGAAGCCGTCGCCTTGGCGGAGGAGAAGTTCGGCACTCGCGGGCTCCGTTACTCGCTGCAACCGCGTCTGCTCTGGAAGCCGGCGAACCTGCCGCGCACGAGTCCTCCCGTTCGGCCCGAGAAGGTCTTGAGTCGATTGCGAGATGCTTCCAGGGAACTCGCCCGTGCCTGCATCGAGAGCTGACGCAGGCTGCCCACGCCAGATAACCGAGCAGCTGGAGCCGGGACAGGACGGGCGATGCCGCTCAGTCGCCCGTGTTTCCCGGCCCACTCGCATTCTCGCGAGGGGATCGAGCCCGAAACTCGCGAAAGTGCGAGACCGGCTGTCAGTAAGGGGCCGCGCAGGAATAGATGCGCAGAAGTCGCGCCCAGATTTGGGTCAGATTCGGCTGGTTCGAGCGAGCGGGACCGGAGGCGTAGTGGACTAAGTCGAGGATTCCGCGATTGAGGAGCGGCCGAAGATGGCCTGAAGATGGGATGCGAAACTGCGTAGTTATTCTTGCGCGGGTCCTAAGCGCAATACCCATGAATTAGTGGAAGGAATGTTTGAAAACGAGGGCACTGCCCTCGAACTCCCGCCAGGGGCCATTGGCCCCTGGACCCCGATGAACAGGTCAAGCTTTCGTATGTCATTCAAGTGTTCATCAGCACTCTCAGTCC
>JAJFLN010000245.1 GCA_021772705.1 Candidatus Cloacimonadota bacterium
CAGCGCCCCGAGACTCAGCAGGAGGCACCTCATAGGCAAGAATGCTCACGTAGACCGGTTCCCGTGCATCCGTGACCGGATCCGCGCAACGTCATTGCCCCAATTGAACTGGTGCGACTGAGAGTGCTGATGAACACTTGAATGACATACGAGAGCTTGACCTGTCCATCGGGGTCCAGGGGCCCATGGCCCCTGGCGGGAGTTCGAGGGCAGAGCCCTCGTTTTCAAACATTCCTTCCACTAATTCATGGGCATTGGTCCTAACTGCGAAGGGTTCCTTCGGCGTCAGAGAAGCTTGGACAGCAGGTCCGGATCGTTGATCCGCTTGGCCACTTCCTCGATGTCGATCTTGCCCTCTGACAAGTACTTTCTCAATTCCTGTTCCATACTCTGCATTCCGTACTTCATTCCAGTCTGGATGATGGTCGGAATCTGATGGAGCTTTCCTTCTCGAACGAGGGAGCGGACGGCGGGAGTACAGACCATGATCTCCTGGACAGCGACACGTCCTGGCTTGTCGCACCGGGGAATGAGCACCTGGGCGATGACGCCCATGAGGCTGTCGGCGATCATGGCCCGGATCTGACCCTGCTCGGCAGCGGGAAAGACATCGATGATACGGGTGATGGTCTTGGCGGCGCTGCTCGTGTGGAGCGTCCCGAACACGAGGTGGCCCGTCTCGGCTGCGGTGAGAGCCAGGGAGATGGTCTCCAGATCTCTCATCTCACCCACAAGGATGCAGTCCGGATCTTCCCGGAGGGCAGACTTCAGGGCCCGGGCGAAGGACTTGGTGTTCTTGCCCACTTCCCGGTGGTTGATCAGGCTCTTCTTGCTGTTGTGGACGAACTCGACGGGATCTTCCACCGTGAGGATGTGCTTCGCGTGGTTCGTATTGATGTCGTCCACGATGGCTGCCAGGGTGGTGGATTTGCCGCTCCCCGTGGGACCTGTGCAGACCACCATGCCCTTTTCGAGCTGGGCCATTTCGCGAATGACTTTCGGCATGCCTAGTTCATCGAATGTCAGGATCTTGGTCGGAATGACCCGGAAGACACCGGCGTAGCCGCTCTTCTGACTGAAGATGTTTCCCCGGAATCGGGCGACTCCCGGCAACTCGATGGCAAAGTCGATCTCCTTCTCGGCGGCCAGTTCTTTCCGCTGGGCTTCGTTGAGAGACTGGACCAGGAGGGCCTGTGCCTCCTGGGACGTCAGGGCGTCTGGCTTCTCCTCGATAGCTCGCACGAGTTCGCCGTGGAGCCGCATGAGCGCCGGACTGCCCGCGGAGATGTGCAGGTCCGACCCGCCGGAATCCTTCAGGTGACGCAGCAGATCCGTCAGCTTGATCAACTCAACTCACTTCCTCGACACCGATGTCTCCGGCTTCCAGCAATCCCAGATCACGGCAAGTTCTATGGGCCGCCCGGATCGCCTCGCCGAGACGACCGGATCGGAACAGCTCTCTGGCCCGGGCGTTGAAGCCCAGATACTCGGCCAGGGGCAAGTTCTCGGTCCATCCCTTGTCCCCGCAGGTCTCGCACCCTCGCCTTCGATAGAGCGCCTTCCCTTCCAGGGCTGACTGGTGGAGCTGCTCCATGCTGGCCCGGACGGCGGCGGCCTCTTCGGAGTCTGGCTGCAGCTCCTCTCGACAAGCGTCGCAGAGCCTGTGAGTTATCCGGACCGCCGTGACGCTGGTGAGCACTGATGCGGCCAGGGCCCGGTGAAGCAACCCGGCAGAGAAGAGATGGGCCATGAGATCCGCTGCCCGGGAGTGGCGGAACCCGAGAAGGACCGCCGGGCCTTCCACGGCGGCCTCGAGGACGCGCCGCAGCTCATCGCTGTCGGCCACCACCGGCACGTAGAGAACATCCGGGGCGAGCCGGGTTGCCAGGGCGAGCCGATCGGCGAAGGGCTCTCCCTCGTCGGGAAGACTGAGAATGCCAGGAACCTCTGCCGGGTTGGCCTCGCTGGCCAGGGCAACGACCTTGGTGCCGCCCTTACCCACACTGTCGAGGAATGGCCGGGCCCGAGTGCGAGGGTCCGGACCGCCTGGAGCAGCTGCCAGCACCACCAAGCCGCATGGCTTCCGCAGGTCCCGGACGAGCAGATCCTCCAATGAGGAATCTCCCATCAGGTCCGCCGCGGCTGCGGCGGCAGGCACGGACCGCCCCAGCCGGATCAACCCGGAGCCACCGGAGGCCGTGTGGGTCCAGGAGATCTCGAGCTCCATGTCCTGTCCGCCGAGCTGGGTCTTGATGCCCCTCTGGAGGTAGGCGTCCTTGCCGTAAGGGTCCACGCTGGCCAGGACTCGCATCCGGGCGAAGACAGGAAGAGCCATGGCAGCCGGCATGGCGGCCCTCTGCTCGAGGGCGCCGTTGACTCTGTAGCGAATCTCCAGCCCCGTGCTGGTGGAATCAAGGTGGATCTCCGTGGCGTGGGAGGAGGCGGCGCCCAGCAGTTGCTGATAAACCAGGGCGATTCCAGTGGAGTCCTCCACGGCAATTGCCGCAGCTTCAGCCTCGGCGGACTCCCGGCCGATGAGCTCCCGGAGAACCTCCGACACGTTGCCACGAGCTGCCAGAGAGATATTGAGGGGCTTCTCGCAGACTCGGCCGATCATCTCCACGGCTTCCTCGTCCCAGGGATCCGTCATGGCTACGCTCAGCTCTTCCGGATCCTCCAGGAGCGGCACGATGCCCTTCTGATGAAGTGCACCGGCGGGGAACTTCTTCACCAGCTCCTCATCGGCCATGTCCGGCGAGAGATGGAGATAGGGCAAACCCGTTTCGGCGCTGATCATGAAGTGAATCTGGTCTTCCGTGATGACCCCGAGACTCTGGAGGATCTCGGACATGTTCGACTCGTCGGCGCCGCGAGCCTTGGCCTCCTCGTACTGCTCCTCAGTCATCAGCCCCTTGGAGAGAAGCAGGGGGACCAGCTCCGGTCGTTCCGGAATGCTAGTCATCACTCTTTCTGGGTCAGCCGTTGAATGTGACCGAGTAAGGCGGTTTCATCGGGCGGCTTGTCCATGTAGACTGAAGCGCCCAACCCGGAGCCGATGTCCCGGAAGGTCTGCTCGTTCTTGGTGGTCAGCATGATGACGGGAATCTCCTTGGTCGATTCATCGCCCTTCAGAGTCATCAACGCCGTGTATCCATCCATGTTCGGCATCATGACGTCCAGGACGATCAGATCGGGGATCTCCTTCTTGGCAAGCTCCACGGCCTGCAGGCCGTCCTCGGCCTGGTAGACAGTGAATCCGGCTCCCTCCAAGAGGTCTCCCACCTGGGTCCGGTAGAGCAGGCTGTCATCGGCTATCAGTATTCGAAGGGTCATTTCTTGGGGCCTCCTGATCATACTCGCTGGTACCTCTCCTAGCATCATGTTCCGCGGCGAGTCAACGCACCTCCAAGGCGGGCGGAGCATGCCGGCCGGGAGGGCCGCCACCATGCTCCAATCAGTCCCCCGCCTGGAGGAGGGCGTCCAGTTCACCCCGGGACTCCAGCGTGTGGAGGTCGTCGCAACCACCGATGTGCTGCTCGCCGATCCAGATCTGGGGAACCGTGTCCTGTCCCGAGAGCTTCTGCATTTCTTGCTCCTTCGCCGAATCGGAGGTCACGTCGATCTCGTCGAAGGGAACGGACTTCGTCTGCAACAGGTTCTTCGCCCTGTGGCAGAACCCGCAGTAACTCTTGGTATAAATGATGACCTTGGGCACCGGTGCTGGCCTCCTGATAATGGGATTCAGTGATGGTGGAAGAGTCGATGTCCCGGCGATGCTGATGACGGCCAGCTGTGGGACGTTATCGGTACCGGTGACGTTCGTCTCGGGAGAACAGGATACGCAATCGGGCCTGCTCTCGCCTCCCTCATGTTCCCTGTTTCGAGGGGGGCGTCGATGAGCCAGGATTGAAGGTCGACGGCGAGGACACGAGATTGGCGGACTTGACAGGTCGTTGGCGTCAGGGTATTTCACCACATGATGAGTCAGGAACTGGCAGCGCGAGTAGCGGGAAACTTGCGTCAGCTCAGACAGGCCCGGGGGCTGACGCAACAGGAGATGGCACGCCTGTCGGGACTGCCCAGGGCGACTTGGTCGAACCTGGAATCCGGTGGAGCCAATCCGACCCTGACCGTGCTGCACCGTGCGGCCCTCTCCTTGCAAGTCTCCATCGAGGAGCTCATCTCTCCGCCTAGGGCGACGGTCCAGTTCTATCCCAGGGGTACCTTACCCAGCCGGCGGCGGGGGGGAGTGGTGATCCGGAAACTGTTGCCGGACCTCCTGCCGTCCATGGAGATCGAGCGTCTTGAACTCGCGCCAGGAAGCCGCCTGATCGGGGTGCCTCACACGCCGGGAACCCGAGAATATCTGACCTGTGAGTCCGGTGTGATGGTCCTCTCGGCTGCCAAGGAACAGTGGAAGTTGAAGGGCGGAGACGTGGTCGCATTCAGCGGCGACCAGCGCCATACCTACATGAATCCGTTCGAGGAGCCTGCCGTGGGGTACAGCGTGGTCATCCTGACCCCTCTGACACCGACCTCGAGAGTCGAGAGCGACGCCGGACAATAGTCGGCTTGACTCGCGGCGCGCCGGAGCGGGTCCTAAGGGGCCGCGCAGGAGTAATTGCGCAGAAGTCGCGCCCAGATTTGGGTCAGATTCGGCTGGTTCGAGCGAGCGGGACCGGAGGCGTAGTGGGCTACGTCGAGGATTCCGCGATTGAGGAGCGGTCGAAGATGGCCTGAAAATGGGATGCGAAACTGCGTAGTTATTCTGGAGCGGGTCCTAAGGGCAATGCCGGTGAGATAAGACGGATTTTGTTGTAGTGGGGCTCAGCCCCACACCCCGTTGGGGGAGCCAGCTCCCCCAAACCCCCAACTGGACTGGTGGGACTGACAGGAATTCCGGCTGCTCGCCTGGGTTGGAACC
>JAJFLN010000246.1 GCA_021772705.1 Candidatus Cloacimonadota bacterium
ACGGCTCCTGAACCTGGCCCAATGACTCCAGCGAACCATGATCGGATGACGGCAGCTCCCCCCTTTTATCAGGGATGCATAGGCAACACCGTCCTGATCCATGCCAGCGAAGCGCTGGTCCCGATCGGGAGTCCAGAGGGCATTGCCCTCTGGCGGGGTCCGGGGCAGAGCCCCGGCTTCAATTCATGAACTACGCCCTCCTCCTCTCGGTTTTCGTCATCGCATCCTGCGGCCTCGTGTACGAGTTGATCGCCAGCACCCTGGCGAGCTACCTGCTCGGGGACAGCGTGATGCAGTTCAGCACCGTGATCGGGACCTATCTCTTCTCCATGGGAATCGGGTCCTTTCTTTCCCGGTATGTGGTGAAGGCGCTGGTGGTCCGCTTCGTGCAGATCGAGCTGCTCGTGGGCCTCGTGGGTGGCTTCTCGGCCACCATCCTGTTCCTGGCCTTCTCCCATGGCGTGGCTTTCCGGCCCGTACTCTACGGGGTCGTCGTTGTCGTCGGGACCTTCGTGGGACTCGAGATTCCTCTGTTGTTGAGGATTCTGAAGGATCGAATCGAGTTCCGGGACCTGGTGGCCCAGGTGCTGACCCTCGACTACATCGGGGCGCTGGCGGCGTCGCTGGCCTTCCCGCTGATCCTGGTGCCCAAGGTGGGGCTGATCCGATCCGCGTTCCTCTTTGGGTTGCTCAATGCTCTGGTGGCCTTCTGGTCGACCTTCATCTTTGGACAGACCGTTGGGCGGCAAGGCTTCCTGAGGGCCCAGTGTCTGGTCACGGTGCTCGTGCTGCTCGGAGGGGTCGCCAGTGCTGGCTGGATCAATGACTACTCCGAGAGCAGGCTCTTCTCCGACGAGGTGATTCTCTCCAGATCGTCGCCCTACCAGAGGATCGTCGTCACCCGGTGGCGGGATGACGTGCGGCTCTACTTGAACAATCATCTTCAGTTCAGTTCACGGGACGAGTATCGCTACCACGAGGCCCTCGTCCACCCTGGCCTCGCCTCCTTGCCTCAGGCTCGCAGCGTGCTGGTTCTCGGTGGCGGTGACGGTCTGGCCGTGCGGGAGGTGCTCCGGTACGAGCAGATCGAGAAGGTGCGTCTCGTCGACCTGGACCCGGAGGTCGTGAAGCTCGCCCGAGGACATCCGGTCTTCACGGAACTGAATGGCCAGGCCCTCCTGTCTCCGAAGGTGGAGGTCATCACTGCCGATGCATTCCAGTGGCTGGAGTCGAACCGGGACTTCTACGACTTCATCATCATCGACCTGCCGGACCCGAGTAACTTCTCGATCGGAAAGCTCTACACTCGCACCTTCTACAAGAGAGTACTGAGAGCGCTGGCTGACACGGGTATCGTCGCGATCCAGAGCACCTCACCCCTGTTCGCCCGGGAGTCATTCTGGACCGTGGCCGAGACGGTGAAGAGCGTCGGCCTCGAGGTGAACCCCTACCACGTCTACGTCCCGTCCTTCGGCGAATGGGGATATGTGATGGCCTCCAGGCGCCCGTACCGGATGCCTGCCGAGCTGCCCAGGGACCTGCGATTCCTGACGATGAAAGTGCTGCCGAGTCTCTTCGAGTTTCCGAGAGATATGGCTCCCGTGCCGGCGGAGGCAAACCGGCTGAACAGTCAGCTACTGGTCCAGATCTACGAGAGCGAGTGGCGCCGGTTCAGCCAGTAGCGGTGGGGCCGGCTGCTGTGATCTCCTTTATGGCGGCCGCCAGGGCTCGCCGGAGATCGAGACAGGAAGGGAACCGTTTCTCCGGGGCCTTCTTCATGCACTTCAGGATGATCGCCTCCAGGGCAGGGGGGATGGCAGGAAAGTGCTTGCTCGGGGGAGGGGGATCGTCCATCAGGACCTGACCGATCACGTCATCGCCCTCGAAGGGCGGCCGGCCCGTCACGATCTGGTAGAGGGTGACCCCCAGGGCGTGGATGTCCGTGGCGGGAGGGGGATTCCGGCTCAGCATCTCCGTGGCACTCCAGAGTACCCCCAGCGCCACGGCCCCCATGGCCAGAGGCATGGTTCCCACCGTGTCGAACATGGCAGGCAAGGACAGCTTACCAGTCAGCAGACCATAGAACCCAGCGGCCGAAAGAACCACCAGAATTCGCAGCAAGTAGAGTGCCCCGCTGAACATCGTCGATATTGTATCAGCGAAGGCAGCCACCGTCCCTCCATCCGTCAGGTGAGGGAGTCCCGTGGGCCATGCTAGAGTCCTCCCCATGATTGTGATCATGAGCTCCGACGTGATTCCCGATGGCCCGGAGGTCAAGCAGGTTCTGGAGAATGTGGCCAGCTACGAGGGACTCATGGCCCAGGTCCACGTCGTGCAGGGCACCACCCGGGCGCTGACCGAGATCTACCTCATCGGCCAGACCCTGCAAGTCCCAGACAAGCCGCTCTCCGAGTTTCCCGGAGTGGAGCGGGTCGTCCGGATTTCGGAGAAGTACAAGCTCATAGGTCGCCATCAAGGTGAGATGGGGCCGCTGGAGATGCAGTACAACGGTGTCGATTTCGAGCAGGGCAGCTTCCACGTGATGGCCGGTCTGTGCGCCGTCGACAGCCAGAAGCATGTGGAGGCGACTTTCAAGGCCCTGAGCCAGTACGGCCAGGTGACGACCCGGATGGGGGCCTACAAGCCTCGCACCAGTCCTTACGATTTCCAGGGCCTGGGGCAGGAGTGCTTGCCCTACGTGTTCGAGCTGGCGGGAAAGCACGGCATCAAGATGATCGCCATGGAGGTGCTCCGAGACGCTCATGTCGAGGAGATTCAGCGGGCCCTGGAGCTGGCGGGAAAACCGACGGGAGTGATGCTTCAGATCGGGACCCGGAACGCACAGAACTTCGAACTCCTCAAGACCGCGGGGCAGCAGCAGGAGTTTCCCGTGCTGGTGAAACGGGGGATGGGCATCACTCTGGAGGAGACCCTCAACGCCTGCGAGTACGTCGCCATTCAGGGGAACCGGCGAATCGTCATCTGCCTTCGAGGCGTCAAGACTCACCTGGGCGACCCCCATCGGAACTTCGCTGACTTTGCCCATGTGCCGGTGGTGAAACGTCTGACTCGTTTGCCCGTCTGTGTCGATCCCTCTCACGCCATCGGCCGCAAGGAGCCGGCGCCCGATGGGATCACCGACATGGCCCACGCCTCGGCCCAAGGCGTCATCGCTGGGTGCGAAATGTTGCTCGTCGATGTCCACCCGGATCCCGTGAGAGCCCTCTGTGATGGGCCTCAGGCCCTGCTGATCGAGGAGCTTCCCGCCTTTCTGGAGGATTGTGCCATCGTGCGTGAGGCCTACGAGAAGCGGTGCCGCCTGGCTCGCAAGTCCATGGATGCCGAGGAGCGAGCCGAGACTCTGGTTCCCCGAAAGGCCAGACTAGCGGGCTCCGGCCGGCGACAGGGGAGCAAGAACGGACGGTCCCATGTCCGGACCTGAACCCGACAGGGAGCGGCGCGTTCAACATGTCCGACAGACGGGTGTTTTTGACCGGGGCGACTGGATTCGTCGGTCGCCACGTGGCACCCAATTTGATCCGGCACGGCTGCAAGCTGACAGCGCTGGTTCGGTCCCGGACCGGATCCCGGGAACTGGAGACGCAGGGTGTCCGGATCGTGGAGGGACACCTGCAAGATCAGACGGCGCTGCTATCGGGAATGGAAGGCGCCGGCGCAGTGGTGCATATGGCTGCGGCCACCGACGTGTCGGACCCTGCCATCAATCGCGCCTGGAACGTGGACGGTGTGGCGCAACTCCTGGAAGCGTGCCGGTCCACTTCGGTCCGCCGGCTGGTCTTCTTCAGCACCCACTGTGCCGGCCGGGAGCAGCGGGACGCCTACGGCGAGACCAAGCTCGAGGGCGAAGTGCTGGCGCTGGCTTCAGGGCTGGACGTGACCTGCCTGAGACCCACCATGATCTGTGGCCCTGGCAGCAAGGAGTTCGAGACCTTCCTGAGGATCATCCGGCTCTTCCCCGTGGTGCCCATCATCGGGCCCGGGACCTTCGAGCTTCGCCCGTCCGTCATCGGCGATGTGGCGCCCCTCGTTCAGCGGTGCCTGGACAGGCCCGAGACGATCGGATCGACTTACGAGATTGCCGGGGTCGAACCGATCTCAATGCGCGATTTCATCGGACTCTGCGCCCGGCTCATGGGGCTTCGCCGCCGGATCTTCTCGGTTCCCGCGGGGTTGGTCTTGCCCGTGGTGCGGATGATGGGCTCCGTGATGACCCACACACCGCTGTCGGTGGATCAGGTGATGGCGTTCCTGCAGCACTCCGTGGCCGACATCGAGCCGGCCAGGAGGGATCTGGATTTCCAGCCTGGCACCCTGGAGGAGGGGCTGGCTTGGCTTTCGAGGGAGCGTGCATGATTCAGGAGGATGTCAAATGAGCCAGACCCAGCACTCCACGGCGGTGCTCTTCGTCGAGGACGAACCGCTGCACGTGGAGATGGTGCAGGCCATTCTGGATGCCTCCACGAACCCCCAGTGGACTCTGAGCCGGGCCGGGTCCGTCCAGGAGGCCATGCAGCACTTGGCGGAGGAGACCCCCGATGTGTTGCTGCTGGACCTGGACCTGTCCGACAGCGAAGGGATCGATACTTTCGAGCGGATCAAACCCCTGGCCGACGGACGTCCCATCGTCGTCCTCAGCGGACTCGATGACGAGGACACCACCTCCCGGCTCATGGAACTCGGGGCCCAGGACTTCCTGAGCAAGTCCGAACTGGACCCGAAGGCGCTGATCCGCTGTATCAAGCGGGCCATCGATCGCCAGCAGCTGGTGGACCGGACTGAGAGGCTGGTCGAAGATCTCAAGCGACGGGAAGAGAACCTGAGGCATGTCGTCAGCGGGAGCTCCGACGCAATGCTGGTGACGGACCCGGAAGGTTCGGTTCTCTTCGCCAACCCTGCGGCGGCGGATCTCTTCGAACGCCCCGCCCATGATCTGCTCGGTACGCGGCCGGAGCTGCCCCTGGACCCGGGAGGTCCTCGAGACGTGCGATTCGATCGCGGCCCCGATGAGGTAAGGATAGCCAGTCTGAATGTGGTGGAGATCGACTGGGAAAACTCAAAGGCGTTGCTGGCCACGTTGCAGGACGTGACCGAGCGGCGTTTCGCCGAAAGTCAGATCCGGAGCATCGAGCAGCGCCAGTCTCTGTTTCATCGGCTGAAGAGCGTGGAGGGGCTGGCTCGAGGAGTGGCCCATCAGTTCAACAACGTCATTGCTGCGATTTCCGGGAGCGTCGAACTGGCCGCCATGGACTGGGCTGACGTCACGACCGCACCGGTTCCGGAGAGCATGAACAACATTCGTGACGCTGCCGCCAGAGGGGCGGAGCTGACCCGGCAACTGGTGGGGTTCGCTGGCATGCCGTCGGAGACCAAGTCCGCTGTGGTCTTCTCCGATCTGATTCAAGATATCGCCAGCTTCCTGGGAATCATGGCTGGGAGCAAGTGCCAGTTGGAGTGTGACTCCCCGGCGGAGATGCCCCCCTTCCGGGCCGATGCGTCCCAGATGCGTCAGGCCATCGGGAACCTGGTCTCCAACGCCGCGGAGGCGCTGGGAGACGGTGGAGGCACGATCCGGATAACCACGGGCGAGTTCGATGCCGACGAAGGCTACCTGCGGGAATGCGTGGGCAGTGAAGGGATGCGGCCCGGTAGTTACGTCTTCCTCCAGGTCCAGGACGGCGGCAAGGGGATGGAACGGGAGACGATCCGCCGGATGTTCGATCCCTTCTTCACCACCTCCGGAAAGGGCAGGGGGCTAGGCCTGGCGGCGGTGATGGGAATCGTTCGAGGTCACGGCGGCGGGGTTCACGCGGCCAGCGAGATGCCCGGCGGCAGCTCGATCCGTTTGCTCTTCCCCATCACCCTGAAGCCCAACAGCACCGGGGTCCGGGCGAAGCCCGCCCTGCTGCAAGGCGGCACCGTTCTGGTGGTGGAAGACGAGGAAGACGTGATGATGATGACCCTGGCGATGCTCTCCCGCCTGGGGTTGACCTGTCTCGAGGCCCGGGACGGCGATCAGGCTCTGAAGCTGTTCAGCGAGAATCGCGAGAAGATCGACGTGGTGCTCCTGGATCTGATCTTGCCGGGGATGAACGGTGTCGACGCCTACGGCAAGATCCGGGAGCTGGACGGCCAGGTCCCGATCATCATCTGCAGCGGCTGCGAGCAGCAGGAAGTGATGCCCCGCATCCAGGTGACAGGCAGGACCGATTACCTTCAAAAACCCTACGAAAGCCGGGATCTGGTCGAGAAGCTGCGGGAGATCTTGACCAAGAGTTAGTTTCCGGACGGAAACGAGTTAGGGACCGGCCCCTCCTCAGTAGTATCCTGCCGGCATGCCTGAATTCATTTTCACCATGCGCGACCTGAAGAAGGTCGTCCCCCCGAACAAGGAAATCCTCCGTGGAATCTGGCTCTCCTTCCTCCCGGGCGCCAAAATTGGTGTTCTGGGACTCAACGGGTCCGGAAAGTCCACATTGCTCCGCATCATGGCCGGAGTCGAGACGGACTTCATGGGAGAGGCCCGGCCGAATCCGGGTACCCGGATTGGCTATCTGGCCCAGGAGCCCCAGCTCGACCCGGAGAAGGACGTGCAGGGCAACGTGGAGGTCGCTGTCGCCGCCACTCGGGGCCTCCTGCTCAAGTTCGATGAGCTGAGCGAGAAGCTCGGCGAGGATCTGCCTCCCGACGAGATGGAGCGGGTCATGACCGAGCATGGAAACGTGCAGGACGCCATCGAGGCCAGCAACGCCTGGGATCTGGACCATACTCTGGAGATCGCCATGGACGCCCTGCGACTCCCTCCTGGCGATGCGGGCGTGGCGAAACTTTCCGGCGGAGAGCGGCGGCGGGTCGCCCTCTGTCAGGTGTTGCTGGCGAAGCCGGACTTGCTGCTCCTCGACGAGCCGACGAACCACCTCGACGCGGAGTCCGTTCTCTGGCTCGAGAGGCACCTGGCCGAGTTTCCCGGAACCGTGGTGGCCGTCACTCACGATCGGTACTTCCTGGACAACGTGGCCGGATGGATACTCGAGCTCGACCGGGGAGCCGGCATTCCCTGGGAGGGGAACTACTCCTCCTGGCTGGACCAGAAGCAGTCCCGGCTGAAGCAGGAAGAGAAGCAGGAATCGGCACGGCAACGGACCCTGGCCCGGGAGCTGGAGTGGGTTCGCATGGCGCCTCGCGCCCGCCATTCAAAGAGCAAGGCCCGCCTGTCGGCCTACGAGAAGTTGCTGGAGGACAACCCTGACTCGCGTCAGGATCGCCTGGAGATCTACATTCCCCCCGGTCCTCGCCTGGGCGACGTGGTGGTCGAGGCCGATCACGTCCAGAAGGGCTACGGCGATCGACAGCTCATGGAGGACCTGACGTTCAAGCTCCCTCGAGGCGGCATCGTGGGAGTCATCGGAGCCAACGGAGCCGGCAAGACTACCCTGTTCCGGATGATCACGGGCGAGGAGCAGCCCGACTCCGGCAGACTCGAGGTGGGAGAGACGGTGAAGCTGTCCTACTCGGACCAACACCGGGACCTGGATGGCGACAAGACCGTCTTTCAGGTCATCTCCGAAGACGCCGACGTCATCATCCTGGGCAAGCGGGAGATTCCCGCCCGGGCCTATTGCGGGATGTTCAACTTCAAGGGGGCGGACCAGCAGAAGAAGGTCTCCACCCTCTCCGGGGGAGAGCGGAACCGGGTCCATCTGGCCCGGGTCCTGAAGAGCCACGGCAATCTGCTGCTCCTCGACGAACCGACCAATGACCTGGACGTGGATACCCTCCGGGCCCTGGAGGATGCGTTGCTCGAGTTCGCCGGATGTGCCGTCGTCATCAGCCACGATCGGTGGTTTCTAGACAGGATCTCCACTCACATCCTGGCCTTCGAGGGCGACAGCGGCACCTTCTGGTTCGAGGGGAACTTCGCCGACTACGAGGCGGACCGCATCAAGCGGATCGGCGCCGAGGCGGCACAGCCTCACCGGATCAAGTACAAGCCCCTGACGCGGCAATGAACACAGCCCGGGCGCTGCCGCCCGGCGCCCAAGACAAAGGCGAGAGGGAGGGACGGGGGGGGAGTTGGAGAGGGGGGGGAGTTGGAGAGGGGGG
>JAJFLN010000247.1 GCA_021772705.1 Candidatus Cloacimonadota bacterium
ATAACGGGGTATGCGATTCCTGCTCGCAAGGGCACAGATCTCGACTAAGAAGAGAAGGTCAGGTTGGCTACAGTCCGCAGCTGGTGCGGTGATAGTGAACGAGCTGCTGGATCGAGGCCCCGGACAAACGACCGCCGTTGAGATTGAGGAACAGAGCTTCGCGCGAGGTGGTGACAAGTAGCGGGCGAGCCTCCTCAAGATAGCGTTGCAGGTCCGCCAACAGCCCCTCACTGAGACTGTGAATCTGTTGGGTTCGCCCGTGGCTGAGCAGGGCCCCGGTATCGAGTTGCAGGTGGGCGAGGTCGATTCGCGAGCAAGCTGGCCGCGAGATCTGAGTCTCAAGGAGCACACCCAGCACAGCTCGGTCACGGATGCCGCTGGGTCGTCCCAAGTCCAGATAGCCTAGAAGCTTGCGGGTCTGGGATGGCGTGAGTTCAAGCTTTGAAGAGACCGCATCTTTAGCAGCTCGAGTGACAAGCTCAGCGGTAGGATCTGAGTTGATGAGACCTTCGACCAGAGCCCAGCGATAGTAGCGACGGACGGCACCCACGGCTTGGTTGACCGTGTTCTGCGAGTACAGTTTACCGTTGGCGGTGGGTGTCCAGACCAGGTGCTTGTGCCAACTGCTCAGCTCTTTGGTTCCCAGTTCGGTGAGGTCTCGGCCGGCCCACTCCGCGAGCTTGGCCAGCCAACCAGCGGCGATGGAGATTGTCGTGTCAGAGTATGACTCCTTGAGGGCCTTCAGATGCTGCTCAATCACGGACGTCCTCGACAGCGCGAGGGTGAACGGAGGCGAACTCCCTTTGCAACTCGTGAGGGTAGATCTTAGTGTAGCGCTGGGTGGACTTGGCGCAACGATGCCCCAGGAGTCGCTGGACCTGGTCGTGCTCCATGCCGGCCTCGATGAGGTGAGTGGCGCAAGCGTGTCGGAGCTGATGGGGCCGGAGCTTGAGGCCTAGGGCTCTACCGTACTTTCGCACGATGGAGTAGAGCACACCGCCATCGAGTCGTCCCCCTCTGGGGTTGAGTAGAAGAGCTTGCTCCCCAGGGTCTCTGACGAATTGCGGCCGTCCATGCTCAAGGTAGTTTTCAACCGTGCGAAACAGACCCGGGCTCAAAGGTAGCAACCGTTCATCACCGCCCTTGCCGGCAACGAAAACTGTGGCTTGGGTGAAGTCGAAGTCGTCCAGGCTCAATGAGCAGCATTCGCTGCGACGTAGGCCCAGTACATAGAGAAGCTCCAGGAGCAGCCGGTCGCGAAGACCCCTGGCAATTGACTGGTCCGGTAGCTCCAGAAGCCGCGCCATCACCTGCACGGTCGGCGGCGTTGGGGGCAGACTTCGGTCGATGGGGAGCTGGTAGAGCTCTACATCAAACAGAGTCCATTGTTTGCGGTAGGCCCATCTCAGAAATAGCTTGGTGCTACGCAAGACCAAGCAAAGAGTCGCCGTAGAGATGCCACACTCTGGCAACCAGCTATGGAACGCTGCCAGCTCTTCGACCCGAAACTCACCCAGCTCAAGATCTCGCTCTTGGCTGAACTGCTCTAGCTTGCCCAGTCCGTAACGGTGGATGTTAAGCGAACTCTCGCTGTACCGGTGGACCACACTCTGCAAGAATTCGTGGATCTGCTCTTTCACCCCAAAGACTCCCTGGGATGGCAGCGTTGGTGGGCCTCTCGTAGGTCCGAGAAATTGACTCGAGTATAGAGCTTGGTGGATTCCGCCGAGACATGACCAAGAAGCTCCTGAAGGTGCCGCAGCCGAGCTTGGTTGGCTAGCATGTGAGTGGCACAACAATGGCGCAGAATATGAGGAGTGACGTGCTTTTTGAGTCCGGCGGCTCTGGCATGCTTGTCCACCATCCTGCTCAAGGGCTCCACTCGAAGCGGTCGCCCACGACACGAGCAAAACAGAAATCCGTGCTCACGGTCACGCAAGAGAAAGCCCCGGCCTTGGTCGAGATATCGCTCCACCCAGATCGCAGCGGGTTCACCGAGTGGAACAACCCTGGCGTGGCCGCCCTTGCCGTCCCGAACCCTCACCGTGAGCCTGCTCAGATCCACATCCTCTAACTTCAAGAGTCGCAGCTCACTGTTGCGCAACGCACTTGAGTAGAACAGCTCCAAGATCGCTCGGTCCCGTAACCCCAACGGGGTCTCTACATCAGGCGTTTCCAGAAGCCTCAAAACCTCATCCACAGTAGGTAGCTCGGGCAAAACCCGACGAGGGGCCTTGGGCAAGAGAATCTCTCGACCCGGATCTCGCAGTAGCACCTGAGAGCGGTACAGGAAGCGCAAGAAGATCAGCACCGCTGACATCTTGGAATACCGGGTGCTAAGAGTGAGGGGGCGGCCGTCGGGCTTACGCCTGTGATAGAGGCTAACCTGATACGCCTCCACGTCCTCACGCCTTATCTCGTGCGCCGAACTCAAGCCTCTCTCAGTTAAGAAGACGAGGAACAGCCGCAGTTCCGCGATGTAGCCACCGATGGTACGCTGCCTGCGCCCGCAAGCCTGGAGGTGCGAGGTGAAGCGGTCTCGCCACAACTCAAAGTCCATCAGAACACCCACCAAATACTGGTGCGCACAGCGCCCCACGCAGTGCTAGCCATGAAGAACACTTCTCCATAGATGATTTGATATTTATGCGATTGTGATGAGGCCATGGCCAACTTACTTTTCCTCTTAGTTGGTTGTATTCGTAGAACTGATACAAAGGGTCAGGGGGGTCCGTTAAAGTGGTAAAGTGGGCGTTAAGGTCCAAAGAATGGCGCAACCACGCCGCTGAACTTTACCGGGGTGCAAATGATCAAAGTTGGAACAAGTGATCTAACTTTTAGCCACTGTCGGCGAGCTGTCGGGCCAGCTCGTCAGGATGAACCAGGTCCCGCACTGGAGACGGCTGCTCTGAACCCTCGAGGACGACAGTGTATTGATAGGTGGCACCTTGTTGGCCAACCGCGCTCAGGTACTCCATCTCCACCAGCTCGTTGAGCGTACTCAGAAGCCGGCGCTGTGGCCACCCTGTTTTGTTGCGCAGCTGACGCCTGGTGAAGGCCCCGCAGTCAAAGGTTTTGGCCACCTCCAGCAGATCCCGCGCGGACACCGACAGCTCGTGCAAAGTGTCACGCAAAACATCCTTGGCCAGCTCGTAGGCCAGACGGTAGTCGTCCAGGTTGGCCTCGATGTAACGAATACTCTCGCCCTGCGGGCCGCTCACTGTTTTCTCTACTCTTTGGTGTTGGTGCAAGAGTGCCGAGGCCTCGATGAGACACAGGAAACGCTCGTTGTCTCGCCGGGTGCGTAGCCACTTCGTTGGGAAGGTCAGAAGCCGAACGTAAGGGATCACAATGTGGACCAACTCTAACATCCTCTGGGCGTTGTGATGGCGAGTGCGGATGGCTTGAGAACTGACTTTCTCCAGCCGGATAGCCTCGCGAGCGGCTCGTTGTCGCTCCTGAATTCGCTGGGTCTGGTCTTGGCTTTCGTCCAGGTAGATCTCAAAGCAACGGTTGGCGTTCTCTTGGTTGATGTAGCTCTCGGTGGTGGTCTCAATGTACGCAATCGGGCCTTCGACCTCGAACTCCTGAGTCTCCATGCGACCGGTCACCGGGTCTTGCACCGGCACCGCCTGACGCAGAACGTGGGCCGACTGCATGATGCGAATGTAGTAGTCGGAGGACTCGCTGCCCACTCGCTCTTCCATGGTCAACAATTTGCGTTTGTAGGCGTCCTTCTTGGCATACACCAGAGCCTGCGGTGAGAGTCTGGAGTAGTGGACCACGTCCTCGGGCGGAGTCATCGAGGCGATGAGGTGAGCCATCCCGGATTTGCCAGCACCACTCTGGGATCTCACGATGGCCGACAGTGGGTTCTCAAGCTTGCGCGACAGGCCCACCATGTAGAGCAGCAGCTTGCCGCGCTCCTCACCGATATATCCCAGTGCCTCCATGTCGGCTTGCAGTCGGCTCACTAGGTCTGGTGCAGCCAAGAACTCTAAGGCTTCGGCCTTCTCGGCGTCTGTCAGCTCTGGAGCTTCGGCATCCTTGGGGCCGGTGGCCCCGCCGATGGCGGACACCCACTCTTCGGTGGTGTCGAGAATCTCTCGCAGGTGTCGTTCAGCTCGCTCTCGTTCCAAGCTCAGTTGCTGGGACATCCCCCGCAAGGTCTCCGAGCGAGACCGAGAACTGACTAGGTCGCAACGGTCCAGGAATTTGGCGGGACGAACTCCTTCAGTCAGGCGCTCCCCACGAATGGCGATTTTGAGCCGTCCAGTGTATGGCGGCCGAGGTGTGATTTCGTAACGCACATCAGGGTAGCTCAGGCTGAATCCACGGTCAGTGGTCTCCGTAACTGGGAGTTCCTCGTCCGACTCACCAAGCTCCTCGGTTACAGGCTGCAGGCACTTGGCGAAGCTTCTCAATACCTCCGGCCCTTCTTGGATCAGGATGTCGTTAGGGTCCCCTGCCGGCAGTAGTACCTTGGCAATCTTAAAACGGTCCCCAAGTTGCTCGCTCAATCGCTCCACGCCCTCGTTGCCGGCACGGTCACTGTCAAAGCAAACCCGCAGCTCTCGCACCGATGATTTGCGCAGAAACTGTTCCAGATCTGGAGTCACGCCACTGGTACCGTGAACACAGCTCACCGGGCGCAGCCCCGCCAGCCACAGCGACATCGCATCGAGCACACCCTCGGCCAAGTACAAGTGCTTAGCTCCCTCCAGGTTCTCCACCCCGAAGACCCCGCGCTTGGGACCAGGCAAGAACAGGTGTCGCACCTTGGCCTTGGGGTTGAGTCTGCGCCCATACATCCCCACCATGCCCTGGCTCGGGTGCAACAACGGCACCACTAAACAACCGAGGAAGTGTTCCCGTCCCTTACTGTTCAGAATCCCAATCTCAGTGAGAGCCTCACGGATCTGGCCAGCACTGGGCAGCGTCTTCAGCAGCGACCCATCACAGTAGCCGACCCCAAAGCCTTCGTAGAGATCTAGGTCCCAGAGCTTGCGACTCTTCAGGTAGTCCTTGGCTTCGCTCGAGCGCTCGAAAGCCTCTTGGTAATGCTTGCTCACCTTCTCCAGCAGCTGGTCTCGAGTCAGCCCACCGCGGAATCGGTCTGGGTCTCCTCGAGCTGGCTTTTCTACTGCCGTAGACGGTGTCTCCCCACTGAGATCCTTGAGCCGCTGCACTGCCTCAGGGAACGTCAGCTTCTCCTGGACCTGCAGAAAACTCAGCACGTCACCCTTGGCCTCGCAGCCGAAGCAATTGTAGAGCTGCTTGGCTGGGTTCACCACCAGTGAGGCCTCTTTGTCATCGTGCCAGGGGCAGCGGACCAACAGATTCTTGCCCACAGCCTTGAGTTCAAGACCGGCCTCACGCATCAGATCGGCCAGGTCCACTTGGGATTTGAGGTGCTCGAGATCCGAGCGGTTGAAATCGTTCACGGGGTGAAATCCTTTTCCGTTCCCTCTAAGCGGGAACAGCTTTGAAATTGTTCAAAAAAACTTAGTAGCCATAAATATGGTTACGAAATAGCCACTTGTCTCCTGAAAAGGTTCTTCCTGCATTTGATTGATGACATGTCACCATTTAGAATAGAGGCCATGGATATCGGTACCAACATTCGAAAATTCCGACGCGAGCGTGATTGGACCCAAGCTGAGCTAGCAGCGAAGGTTGGGATTCAGAAGCAGAATGTCTCGCGCTACGAGAACGGCCGCGTTGAGCCACGCGAGACTATGCTGGGCAAGCTCGCTGAAGCTCTCGGGGTGACCAGAGAAGAGCTTCTCGGCGAGTCAGACCCCAGGGAAGAAGTCTTGCTCGATGACCCCGAGCTTCGCAGGCTCTTCAAAGAAGTCGCGGATCTACCGGAACGAGATCGAGAAGCTCTCAAGAGAATCATGGACCTTGTCGTGAAGCAGCATCGGGTCCAGGCGGCTATCGCTTCTTAACTGAGAGCTCGCTCTTCCCGGGGAAGATCGAACTCTCACTGGATACCTGGGAGCAAACTGGAAACCCCAAGAGGCCTGGGTGCAAACTGCCCTTCGGCTGCCGGCGGGGCGTTCGCGAGAGCCCTAACCATGAAGCCGCTGCGCGGCTGCGTTGAGGGTTTCCCCACCTCGAACGCCCCTAGCGGAACCTTAAGCTAGACGTGCAGCCCGCCCCTGCGGGGCGGTTGCACTCCACTCTCGCCGCACCCTTGCCGGGTGCGCCCGAGTCGAGCGCTCAAAGGGGAGAGAAGAAGACAGTCCCCACACAAAATCAATGTTGCAGTGAGAGCCAGCCATGTTGGTAGCCGACAACTTTCTGTTTTGTTCGTGCACGAGACCCCGTGGCAGCTTGATGGCGGAGAGTAGCATCGCGGTGACCTTCAGTAAACGGTGGCCTGCGGCCACCCCGGAAGACCGGGGCAAGCCGTTGACAGAAGCCCCCCACGAAGCTGCGAGAGAGCCATCAAACTACCAACGGAGGTCTCTCATGTTCACTCTTTCAAAGCTAGAAATTCGACAACTGCTCTCGGCTATCAACCTGCGTTCGCCATTCGGCCAGCGCGACTATCTTCTCGTCATGTTCTTGTACCAAACCGGTCTGAGGGTTGGTGAGTGTTCCGGTCTCATCACCACCCACGTCGCCACACGGGATGGGGTCGCACGGCAACGGCTTCACCTGCCAGCCATGATCTGCAAAGGTTCTCGCGGTCGGGTCATCGCTCTCAACCAAACGGCCAGGGCTTGTGTCGAAAAACTGTTGGCGTTCAATAGGGCGCGCGGATTCTCAACTGCTCCGGCGGCTCCGTTACTCCAGCACCGAAAACATGGTCCGTTGTCCGTCAGATCGATCCAAAAACTCATCAAGGGTTACCGAGAGGCGGCTGATTTAGATGTCCAGGCCACTCCTCACTCATTCAGGCACGCACATGCTAGTGAGTTGTTGGCTGCTGGTGCCACCGTTCCGGCCGTGCAAAACCGACTTGGGCACGCATCCTTGGCTAGTACGCAGGTCTACTGCCACGTCTCCGACTCTCAGCTCGACGACACGGCGGCTCTCATCGGATGATCTCCTTGGCCGGGCTTGTCCCGGCCTCTTCTTGAGCGCTCCGGCTCTGGCCGTCAGGCCAGAACGGAGCGCAATCCGCTTTCAACGGAAGCGGGGCCTAGTTTGCACCAGGCCCCGCTAAGGGTAGTTTGGGGTGGGGTTACCCCTGAGGCAGCCGCGCAGCGGCCCCATGATTATGTCACTCGCGAGCTGCCCGCCGGCAACCAGGGTCCCAGTCAGCAGCCAGCCGTTTTAATGGCCAGCCACCTCCCAGGTCTCCAGTGAGAGTTCGGCCTTCTACTAGAAGGACGCGCTCAAGCGGTTGTCCAGGTTAGATTGAGGTTGAATCGCTCGCAGCCTACAGGCTCGCCTCGGGTGAGGCAGACAAGAGTGGAATTCGCTTTTCTGACTATGTGTGCATGAATCCATCCTGGGCCTCCCTGCATTAGCTCATCGAAAAACTCGTCTAACTGACTCACGTCGACCGGTTGTGCCTCCGATAGCTCCTCAGGTGCAGGACGCC
The DNA here is from genome assembly GCA_021772705.1 of Candidatus Cloacimonadota bacterium. GTDB lineage: Bacteria > Muiribacteriota > UBA6191 > JACPRK01 > JACPRK01 > OFTM100. Next base: position 7,559 of record JAJFLN010000247.1, read on the forward strand.
CACGAAAGTAGGAGATCGAGCCAAGATTGGAGGAGTCATAATGCTCTCGAACACAATCGGCGACCGCAGAAAGTAGGTTGGAATTAAATTCTGAACTATTCATTGGAATCCTCACTAGTATGGTGATGGTATCGAGCCTACGATACCTTGATTGAAAAGTCGATGCTGAGTTTCTGTCGTCATGAGAATCTGGCTTCCCTTGATACGACCACCAAAGCCCCTATAGTTGTTATCTTGATGCGGTGCGAAGTGCACGTTGTACTGTTCTTTTGTAACCAAAGAGATGATGATCATAGGGTCTTTGACCAAGCCTTCCCTTACCTCATAACGAGCCGGACTCAGTGCCTCCAAGGCCGTCGGAAGATGGGTAGTCACTGAAGTACTTCGTCCAGGAGTAAATGTCAATCCCGTTTGCATAATCGACAAATTATCCCGTCCAGAGCCGCGTATACTGCCGTGATATAGCGCGACCCTGTTGCCCTCGTCATCACATTCAGTGGCCGGTTGCGTCTTGCCGTAAGATTGAGCATTAACCTTGTCAGGCTGCATCTGGGACATTTTCAGGTCCCAATGCGGCCCCGCCATTTGAGGCGCACCACGCATGATGCTTAGCGAGGCTGGCGCCCCAACTGCGGCCACAACGGTACCAACAAGAAGGCCAGCTTTTGCTTGGGGTGGGGCTGGCGAAGAGATTATCGCTTCAGCTGCAGCAATTGCTGCAGCGGCAGTCTGCTCCACGAATAGACCGGCGGGGTCAGTGAAGTTCACCGGGTTGTTCCCGGCATAGACATGCATGTTGAGCCCCCCTGCAAATCCAATAGGGTCTCTATTGATAAACCGCCCCAGTGTGGACATCATCCAACGATGCCCCATCAGATAGAGCCCAGTGTCCCCGGTCTCGTCCTGCACCGAGGCACCACCCACAAACGTCTTCTGCGAGGTCACCCCAGTCGGCGGCGTGGATATCAGGTTCCCGTATTCGTCGAAGTCGTACGAACTCTGCACGACACCAGAGGCGTTGACAATCGAACGAACAGAGCCGAGGGCATCAGTGAGAAAGTAGTAGAAGTTTCCACTGCCGTCCTCAAAGCCCGCGATTCCGTGAGCTCGGATGTAGGTGATGGAAGTGGTCGCCTTGGCAACCGCCGTCGACAGCCCCTCAGAGTACTCCGTGGTGGTCACAGAGTTAGAGTCGGTCTTCCGTCGCCTCATCCCGTTGATGCCATAGAGCGACTGGTGCTTGACAGTGGTCGTGGTCCCATCAAACTCGCTCACCTTGATGAGCTTGTTAAAGTCATCCCACTCGTAAGTAGTGGTGATGTTGGGCGTCTGGGTCTTGTCCAGGCGCGTCAACATATTCCCATCGTCGTCGCTAGTGAACGTTTCAATGCTCACAGCTCCGCCACCAGAATCCTTCTTCACCTCCGTGATGTTGTTGGCATCGTCGTAGGTGTAAGTCAGCAAGTCACCGAGCGCCTGGAGGTCCAGAGCTATCCGGTTATCAGAAGCATCGTAAGAGTACAAACTCTGGACAACGCTGTCCTTGGTAACCTTCTCGAGCCTATCAAGCCAGTCATATTCGTAGTCCCACGTCAACAAAAAAGCGCCCCGGCGGACGAATGTCCGTCGAGGCGCCACTTTAAGGGCCGTTAGGAGTGGGGTTACCTCCGAGGCAGCCGCGGAGCGGCCTCATGGTCTGGTCTCTCGAGCTTCCCGCCGGCAACCAGGTTCCCAGTCAGCAGCCAGCCGTTTTAATGGCCAGCCGCTTCCCAGGTCTCCAGTGAGAGTTCGTCCTTCTCCGAGAAGGACGAACTCTCATATGGTAGGATATTTCTTCTCGAGAAAGTCATGTTCGAGGTTTTCGAGGTCATCCATTTTCGAGTTAAACCAAGAACGTAAGCAGGCGATGGAGCAAAAGTAGAAGTCGAATTGTCCACCCGACCCCGACTCCTTAGAGACCAAGTCTATAGAGAGCTTTCCACCACCCACATCAGCAGGTACCCGCCACGAACAGGTAAGATAGCTTAGCGCGTGGTCTCTCATTCCTATATCCACGCCCTCGGTCGCGACATACGCGCCTCCCGACAAAATCACGAGTGGCTTTGCAGAGCTATAGGATTCTTGGCAACATTTCTGACATCGAATTTTCAATCCATTCGACCTTTCCTGGTAAGGGTCGCTGTATCTTATGCTTCTACCCGGGTTTGTCCGCTTTATGCGGATAAACTCCGTCGGCGATGAGGTGGCCGGTTGAGTGCAATCGGCCACCCCTGCCATTAGTCGCAGTTTCTTCGATAGTCAAACTGTCTGTGAGGCGCAGGACGAGTTTGCCCGTACCTCTCCAATCGGGGAGAGGGTCCATCTTTTCCCGCGTGTGCAACTAGGGCATTCACGAGTAGCGCTCCTCCAATATACTGACCATAAGGCACGACCATGAGAACAGCTCCCAAAACAGCGCCCTCTAAAGTGCTCATAGCCTCTTCAGCAACGACCTGATCTCGATCCACTGGCTCAGCCGATGCGTACTTCGACAGAAATAGCGATAACCCAATGGCCATCGTAAAGACGTTAAATCTCGAAGGTTGGGAGAATATTCGCTTGTACGTGAAAGGTTGCTGCGTTCTGATGGCCTCAGGAACGCCCACTTTAACGTCCATATTAGTGCCACCGAATTCGGTCTTTATTTGCTGGACAAACCTCTTGGTGTCCCTCTTCGAAAGCCTTCCAACCGAGCTTCCGGTCGTTCCCCTGCCGGGGCCATGAGGCGTCTTGACTATGTCGCCATTTGATAAGTCCACCTTGTTTCCAGCCATCGGCCCGGTTTCAATATGAGCGTGGGGGTCGCTGACGAACTTATCGGCATCGTTTAGGTGTATCTCAAAGACGATACCCCCTACGGAAAATTTTCTCAGCCCTTCCGGGTCCACAAAGTTCACCGGATTGTTTGCGGCATAGACGTGCATATTTAAGCCACCGGCAAAGCCAATAGGGTCCCTATTGATGAATCTTCCGTGTTCCGGCATCATCCAACGATGCCCCATTAAAAATAGGCCGGTGTCCCCGGTCTCATCTTGTACGGAAGCACCACCCACGAAGGTCTTCTGCGAAGTCACTCCAGTCGGTGGAGTGCTAATCAGGTTCCCGTATTCATCGAAGTCGTACGAGGACTGCACCACACCAGAGGCGTTCACAATCGACCTGACGGAGCCGAGAGCATCACTTAGAAAGTAGTAGAAATTCCCACTGCCGTCCTCAAAACCCGCGATACCGTGAGCCCGGATGTAGGTAATGGAAGTGGTCGCCTTAGCCACCGCCGTCGACAGCCCCTCAGAATACTCAGTGGTGGTCACAGAGGCAGAATCGGTTTTGCGCCTTCGCATCCCATTGATTCCGTAGAGCGACTGGTGCTTGACAGTGGT
>JAJFLN010000248.1 GCA_021772705.1 Candidatus Cloacimonadota bacterium
CCGTTGGGGGAGCCAGCTCCCCCAAACCCCCAATCGGACTGGTGCGACTGAGAGTGCTGATGAACGCTTGAATGACAGACGAAGGCTTGACCTGTTCATCCGGGTCCAGGGGCCAATGGCCCCTGGCTGGCGGGAGTTCGAGGGCAGAGTCTGGGTATTGGTTCTAGATCACCGATCCAGTTCAACCGGTTCCGGCTTCCGGCCTCCAAAACGGTCAGGTTTTCGGGCCCAGGCATCTTGGGGCGGTTGGACATGAAGGACTCCACTTTCTCTTCGAACCGGTTCAGTTGCCATGGCCGTCTGATCCAGCAAGGAGAAGCGATGAAGACAGCCAAACAGGAGGTCCGGGAGATGATCGAGACCCTCCCCGACAACGTCTCCTACGAGGAGATCCAGTACCACCTCTACGCTCGACAGAAGGTCGACCGGTCTCTGCAAGATGTCGAGGAGGGACGGGTCATCGAGCAGGAGGAGATCGAGAGGCGGATGGGGCCATGGCTCGACGAGTGAGCCAACGAACAAGGCGGCGGGTGAAGTGGAATGGACGGATGGAGTCGAGTAGTCCATCCTCCTCCATGGCCTGGACCAGACGTTTCGAGATGCCTTGCTCTGGAGATGCTTGCCCGGTTCGTCTACTGCTGCTGGAAGTGGATTCTTCCAGCCGTGACCTCCCTTGCTGATCAGCAGCTCCAACACCTGTTTGCGATAGCTGAGGAACCTGGGCAGTTTCCCGGCATTGATAAGCTCCGAGTTATTCTTGCGCGGGTCCTAAGTTTCGGCACAGGTCGTGAGACCCGGGGATGAGATCCACAGGTGGGCCCTGAGTGCCTTGGCGGCAGCAGCTGCTTCGTAGGGGACAACTCGAGCAGACGAGCTGACCCTCTTCGTCGATGGGGGGCCGTAGAGGAACCTCTCGGTGTCCCAGCGAACGCCCCGGAACTTCATCTCCTGTTCGGCCTGGCAGGTGAGTCTCCTTGCCCTGCATCTTGGTTCCACCTGTTCGACACTTTGTCATTCCGGGTAGCCCTCGACCTTCGCAATGACTTCGCACGTTCCTACCCTCCTTCGCTTCGTGCTACACTACGTGCGCAATGATAAGGAAGGTGTTTGCCCCACGGTGTCAGGGTAGAGGACCACGGTACGCCACGTATTGGTTTGTCGCGCTTCTTGCTTGCTCCCTTACAGTTACGGTGTTCGGGAAAGAACAGACATTGGGGTCGACCAGCGCTATCTCGGTTCATGTCGTTGCCACGCCAGGCATCTCGGCTGCTTTCCCTTCAACCTCGCCGTTCACGCCATTTGAGAGCGTACGATGCCGCCTCACGATTCTGGTTCAGAATCGCTCCTCGGCACCAATACTGCTCCGGAGGATCGATGTCGAGGGGGATGGCTATTTGCACTCAGTTGACGGAGGAGCCTCCTGCAACTTCGATCCACCGAGAATCATGGCTGATGAGGTCGAGTCGAGCGGCGACGCTCGCCATCTTCAACTCAGCTGGTCTTCCGGACCCCACGACCCCGTCACCACGACCCTGTCGCCGCTGCTGACAGGCAGCACGGTCGTTGACTATCAATGGTTGTATGAGGATAGCGTCCTACTTCCAAATGACACCCTCACCCGCAGCTGGACATGGATTCCCGTTCGTTCCGACGGCGAGCTTGCTCTTGACGTCTCGGCCAGGGTCCAGTACTTGGGCGCTGGCTTCCGTCCAACGGAGAGTGTTTTCCTTCTCGATAGAACCTCCCCCCTGCCGGAGCCTCCGCACTGGTGTTTGGCTGGAACGCGGCCTCCACAGGGTGAACCTGATCGCGCATTCCTGACTTTCAGGAGACAGCATTTCTGGAACGAGACCACGGACTTCAGGAATGCCATTGTGAGCACACGTTCAATCATGTCTGCGGAGACAGCGTTGGACGAGACCTTCACCTTCAGACTGCTGCTGCAGCCAGGTACGACGCCACTCAAGACGATCCTGCCACAGGTCGCTCTGGATGTGAAGCACGCAATCCGTTCGCAGTTCCTTGATGCCTGGTTTCTCGGTAGCGATAAGGGCAGCCTGATACTCAGTACTAGACGTCGGGTCACCTTGCAGACCGACGTTACTCGCTTCTTGGCGACGCGCTTGCTTGAGAATGCTGACGCCGCCCCATGGCAGATACCGACCAACAACAGACAGCCGTTTGATGTCCAGTCCGGTCAGTATGCTCCCGCGTTCCTCAAGTACGTCATCAACTACCCCCTACTGACGAATGACGATGGTGACGACATCGCAATTGAAGTTCCCGCGATGGTGCTTATCGACCGCCTTATCGACATGGACCGTGAGTTGCTTGATGTCCGGTCCGATGGCACGCTTGTTCCACGAAGCCCGCTTGGCCGATGACGCATATCCCTGGAGCCACGATCACACACTCATATCGCAGCCTTCGTGGCAGACCGGCCTGCGCTGCGGAACCCATTCTTTGCAGCCTAGTGTGGTGGTCCGCTGCTTCCTTTACATATGATGCCTGTCCATAAAACCGTTCGCCCCACTATGGATGCCCGCATCCAGGACGACTACTATGGATGCCCGCATCCAGGACGACTGAATGGCCGAGTTTTCCCGATCCGTTCGTCCTGAGCCTGTCGAAGCATGTCCTGAGCTACGCCGAAGGGGATGAATGGAGCGGGCGGCCATATCGTCTGAGCCAATGACGTTG
>JAJFLN010000249.1 GCA_021772705.1 Candidatus Cloacimonadota bacterium
CGGTGGGGTGAAATCCTGGCATGATTCTTGACGGTTACAACCAGTTCGTCCAACATCCCAGCAACGACGTGGGTGCGATAGTTCTCGCCGATCTCGAGATTTCGCACGGGAAAAGGGCTCTTGAAGCAGCGCGAATGGCCCAAGATCAGGGGACACACGACTGGACCCGAACTCCGAGAGGTCATCCGAACCGGCAGGTTCGCCTGGCGAGTTCGGGTCCAGTCGTGTGTCCCCTGATCTCCAGGGATGCGGCTCCTCGCCTACAGCCTTCGACGGCCCCTTGTGTTAGGCTGGTTTGAAATGTGCTGAGAGGCACCCACAAATTGGATATCAATTTAATCTCAATTCGGGGCGAGGGGTAGCCATGCTGTCCAGTGAACAGCTCGACGGTATTCTGTTTATCCGCTGTGAGACCGATATAGTCTACGAGAAGGCAGAGGACTTCAAATTCAGGCTTGATCGACTCTTGAATGGGGAGGGCCTGAAAGTGGTCCTGGACCTGGAAGCGGCGCGCTATCTTTGCAGTTCGGCAATCGGAGCCATCGCCAGTGGCTGCTCCCGATTGCGCCAGAGCGGCGGAGATCTCGTCCTGATGGGTCTCACGACGGAGCTCTCGCGCCTTCTGGTCGTGACTCGTCTGGCCGATGTGATCCAGATTGCCGGAGATCGGGATCAGGCCCAGGAGTTGCTCCACATCACTCCCGAAGACTCCGGAACTCACCCCTGAGAGTGGCCAAAATAGACATGCACCAGGACAGGCCACGACCCGGGGGCTCGGATTTCGGCAACTAAGGGATGGCCTCTGGAACTCTCATGAATGCAACCGTCGTCGAAGAATCGGAGCAGACCCTCGTCTCCATTTCGGAGGACATCGTCACGGAGAATGTCGAACAGTTCAAGCGCCTGATCGACAAGCTGCTGGACAAGCGGTCCGATGTCCCTCTGGTCCTGGATCTGGCCAAAATTGACTACCTCTGCAGCGCCGGCGTGGGCATCATCGCCTCGGCCCACCGTCAGCTCAAGTCGGCCCAGACAGAGTTGATCATCAAAAACCCCTCCGAGCGGGTTGCCCGGCTCTTCATGGTGACTCGCCTGGACACGGTTCTTCGAATACTGAGCCGTGACTCATCCAGAGAGGGAACCCGGTAGCCAGATGGAAGAGTCAATCCGGCCCAAGGTCCTGCAACTGGTACAGAACGCGCTCCTGTTCGGCGACTCTGCTGTCCTGCCGACGGCGGTGGACCGGCATCTGATGTCCTTCGCGGATCAGGAATTCGGTGAGAACTGGGTGGAGTCCGACGAGACAGTTGGGCTCCTGGACGAAGGTCTCAAGTCCCTGCAGAAGGCGCAGCGGTCCCTGGACTCACCTGTCTACGACAGGCCCATGACTCTGGCCTACCTGTTCGGCCACGGCCCCCTCAGCTTCCACAAGGTCCCCTTCCTGATGAGGAACGTCTTGCGAAAGTCGGTCCTGCCAACGGAACTGAAGGTCCTCGATCTCGGTTCCGGCGCAGGCATTTCCAGCGTCTCCATGATCTACTTTCTCGAGCTGCTGGCCAACGGTATTCGGATCGTCACGGGCCAGCCCGAGGCCTACAAGCTTTCCCTGACGCCCCTCGACTCCAGTGATGCGGCCCTGGGCCTGTATCAGCGGTTCATCGAGAACTACGTTCCCGGCTTTCCGGAACTGGAGGTCAGTGTTCCCGGCCCCATCCAGACACTTCTGGGCTCCGAAGGAGAAGGCCTCTCCAACACCCTCGGGGCCGACAAGTTCCACATCATCATTGCCAGCCACATTCTTGGAGAGAACAAGAGCAGCAGCCTCTCAGCCAGAGCTCGCCTGCTGGCAGAGCTCAGAAACTTCCTGGAACCAGGTGGCTCAATCCTCTTCGCCGAATCGGCCGCCACGGCCATTCCTTCGGAGATGAACCAGCTGAAGAGCCGGGCCGTGGCCGAAGGAGCCACCCTGTTCAGTCCCTGCGCCAATGCCTGGGAGAAGCCCACGGGCCGGCAGTGCTACACCTGCGGCAACGTGGCTCACGAACACGTGCGAAAGCCCATGATTGCCGACATTCTCGAGACGGTTTGTGAGTCCTACGACTACGCGAAACTGGAGAAGAGGAACAGCTGGAGCTTCGGCATCTTCCGGGCCGACGACAGCGTGCATCATCCCCAGCTGGAGGGAATCGGAAGCGGACTCTTCAAGAAGCTCTCGGAGCTGGAGCCCTCCGAGACCGAGCGCTTCAGCGTCTACGGTTCCGTGGCCAAGGTCGAGATGGACCGGGTGACGGAGAGACCCTTCTTCAAGATCTGCGATCAGACCTGCGGCTCCGATTCCGCCTACCTGTCCTTTGATCCCACCGTCGGTATCCCGCCCCTGGAAAACGGCGACGTCCTGGAGATCGAAGATGCCCGGGTCCTGCCTCCGGCCGCGGGCAGAAACAAGGTGATCGTCCTGGTCGATGCCGGGACGACTGTGACCAACCTTTCGAGGGACTTCAACTACCTCTCGAGCAAGCACGTCCTGACTCCGGAGGTGCTCGGTTGATTCCCAAGGAATCTCTCGACTTCTATCTGGAGAGAGTCTTCCGCCAGGACCTGCTGACGGAGAAGGAGTACGCCGACCTCTGCTTGATCCTGGGCCGGACAGCCACGGCGATGTCCACCCAGGCCACCCTCAAGTTCTACCTGCTCGGAGCCGTTTTGCCCGGCGTCACGCTGGCCTTCTACGAGGACCCGGAGCTGGCCAAGATCCTGGAAGACAGCCTGCGCAACGAAGGGATCGGGTCGGCCCGCACCCTGGCGATGGATGCCGATCCGGCAGCGCGGGACGCCTTCCTGACAGGGATTCGACTGGGCGCCATCCAGGTCGCCCTCCTGCCGGCCATGGTCGTGATGGCCGACAACTTCGGCGAGGTACTCAAGGCTGTCGACTCCGGCCTGGGATTCAACTTCGTCTTCGTCGACGGCTCCTGCTTCTCCAGTCCCGAATCAGCTCAGCAAGCTTATGACGGCGTGGCCTTCCTTCTCGGGGAGGCACCCACGGCCCTGCACTTCGTTGCCCAGGCACCGCCTGCGTCCAGCACGGGCGTGGCCGCAACCAGAATGCGCAGCCCCGTCGCCCCCAAGCCGGCCGCGATGGACCCACGCCTGGTCTCGCCCTTTCTGCCCGACGAACTTCCCGACACCCCCCGACCCGGAGCAGCGGCAACAGATACGGCAGCCCGGTCTCCGGACCAGATGAACACCGCCGCTGGTGCCACCCAGATCCGGGTGCCCGGCGTGACTCAGGAAGAGCAAGAGGAGCTGTTCAAGCCGCTGGAGCCGGCCCAGGAGGCTTCCCCCTTTCTGGAGGACCCAACCCAGGCGGCGGGAGGCGAAGCAGGCGAGGACATCAAGACCAGCATCCGGGAACCGCTGGCCCAGAACCAGCTCGACCTGCTTCAACAGCTCGACGGTCTGGGTGATCCCAGCGGAGGCGGCGGAGGGGCCGCTTCATCCGGTGAAGCGGATCTGCTCTCGGCGGTCAACGCCGCTCTGGGCACGGAACCCTCCGACTCCGACTCGCCGCCGGACATGCTCTCCGACGACGATCTCAACCTTGGTGATGAGCTCCTCGGCTCCTCCGCCGAAGACGACATTGCCGGGGTCTTCGAGGGTGAGGAACCGGGCGATCCCGATGTGGTTGCTCCCTCGGCAGGGGACTCCGACGACCTGAGAATTCAGCTGAGGATCCGCCGCCAGGACGGAGGGGTCACGGCTGACGCGGAGGTGCTCGGCGAAGGCAGCGATCCCGCCGGCTCCCTGCTGATCGACACCGACGTCGTCGCCGGTGATGGCGGGGGCGATCTGCCGGCGCCCCCCGGCCCGGCTGAAAGCGATGACCTGCTCGCTCCGGCCGGAGGGGACGACAACGACCTCCTGCTGACGTCGTCAGAGGGCGGCGGCGACGATTCGCTCCTGGCAGCACCGGCCGACGACGGTCTGCTGGCCCCACCGGATGCCGATGACGGTCTCGGTGACCTCCTCATTCCCCCCGACGGAGGCGACGGCCTGGGTGACCTTCTCATGCCCCCCGACTCGGAAGAAGGCCCCGGTGACCTGCTCGCGCCTTCCGACGGTCTCGATGACCTGCTCACTCCCCCCGATGCCAGCGATGGCGCTCTCCTCGAAACAGATGAGCCGGCGGCTGAAGTACTCCTGGCGCCTTCCGCCGAGGATCGAGCACCGGAGAGTCAGCCCGACGCCGCTCTGGCCACCGGTTCGAGCCTCGGGTTTGAAGAGCTGCCGGCGGCTGGAGACATCCCTTCGGACTCTCTGGCCACCGGTTCCAGTCTCGGATTCGAGGATCTCTCCGTGGCGGCGGAGGACGCCACCGCCGCCTCTCCCGAGCTGGCTACCGGTTCCAGCCTTGATTTCGAGGAGCTGGCCGGGGGCATCGATCAGCCCGATGAGGATCTGGCAACCGTACCGGGCCAGATTCAACCCGCGTCGCCGGAACGGAAGGCTCAAGGCTCCTCCGAGGTCAACGGCTTGTCGGACGAGCTACGGGACATGCTGCTGGGAGACGAGATTCTGGGGCCCGCCGAGAACGGCGGCTCGGCGGCAGGAACGGTGGAGAAGGTCGGAGAATCCAACTGGCTGCACGACGTGGAGGGCCTGACCCCGGAGCTGGCCAAGCGTGCGAAGTCCAAGGCCGGCAGCATGAAGGGGGGCGGCGACGACCTGTCCGGCACCGACGACGACTACATGAACATCTCCGGTGCCCTGGAAGCAGCCGGTCTGCCTGCGGAACTGGAACCGGAGCCTGCCGTGACTCCTGTCGACGGCACGGGAATTCCTGAGGAGGGCGACATCGGAGTCGCCGCCGAGAGGGAGGAGGAAGCTGCCGAGAAGGCCCAGTCCGAGCTCGCGGCACTGGATGACCTGCTGGGCATCCAGCCCGAGGTCGAGGACGCCTCGGAGGCCCCCGACATCCGGGAGACCCGGGCCCTGACGCAGGACCTGCTTGGCCTCGAGGAAGCCGAAGCTGCCGCTGACGAGGAGATGCCCCGAACGCCGGCGATCGCCACGGCACCGGCCCCGGTACCGGAGGAGCCGACCCCCATCGAGGAGCCGGCCCTCGACGAATTGCCCTTCGAGGACAAGGCCCTTTTCGAGACCTCCGACGAGCTCTCAGCCCTCCTTGGCGGAGGCGAGAAAGAGACGCCCATCGAGGTCGAACCCGAGATGGGGGCCGAGCTGGCCGAGCTGGGCCTGGATACCCTGGATCTCGGCGAAGACGACATGCAAGAACCGGGGGCCGGGCTGGAGGAGGTCGCCCAGGACTTCTCGAGGCTCGCTGACGTGATCACTGGAATCATTAGCGATGGGAGCCGGGCCGCACCGTTGCCGCAGCCTCGGACCCAAACCGCTGCTCCGGAGGCGGAGCCCGACACGCCAGAGGAGGCCACTGACACCGAGATTGAAGACTCCTTGAAGGAGCTCATCGTAGGCGAGTTGATGGAGGAGCAAGGCGCCGAACCAGCAGCGTCTCTGGACGAGGTAATCGTCGAGACCCTGTCCCTGGACGAGCCGGACACCCCGGCCACCGCTTTGAGCCCTATGGCGGATCTGCCTTCCCCGGCAGAGCCAGCGGACTTCACTCCCTCTCCCCCGTCCCCGCCGGAGCTCCCCTCGCGGGGACCCTCCGAACCGGCCAGTCCTCCAGCGGCACCGCCATTGCCACCGATCGAGACGGCCATGCCCGAGCTTCCTCAACCGCTGCAATCGGCGCCAGCGGTACCGACAGCGAAGCCCGAGCCGATCGCGACGGCACCGGTGGCGACTCCCCCGGAGGTCGAGGCGGCGCCTGTGGCCCCAGTCGAACCTCCCCCCCAGCCGATAGCCTCCACCGACGACATCACCCGGGGGCT
>JAJFLN010000250.1 GCA_021772705.1 Candidatus Cloacimonadota bacterium
TCGCGGAGCTGTCCCATTATCTGAGCTTCTTCAAGGCACCCTCGGCCGAGATCTGACGGCCACCGTTTCTCCGCCGAATCGGCGCCTCGAACGAAAGGCTCGGGTCACGTCAGCATCGAGGTGAGAGCCTCGACCCATCGGGCGGCGGCATGGTCGAAAGCGATCAGAGGCATCCTCTTGCTGAAGGCCACGGCCACCATGGTGGGCTGGGTGAGCAAACAGAAACCGATGGCTGACCTGAGTTCCGGATCCGGCAGCTGCAGGGTGACCTGCCGAAGGCGATAGAGATTCACCTCAGAGAGGTCCTTGACTCGAGGAGAGGAATCGCGGAGCACAGACCGCACCAGCGGTTCGAGTTGTTTGAGCACTCCGGCCTCGGGCAACGGTTCGCCCAGCTTCAAGACAGGTCCAGCCTTGCCCGGCGCCAGCACCACGATGGAACCGGCATCGGTTCGACGCAGGATCGCGCTGGCAAGCTGCTCCAGTACATCGTCGGGCCGGGCCCGGCACTCACCGAGAACCCTCAGCAGCCTCTTGGCGTCCTGTATCGCGTCTCCCTGGCCCTCCTCTTCCAGTCCCTGCTCACTGAAGAGGAGCACGACAGGACCGACCTCCAAGATGTCGCCGGCGGACACATCGGCCCGGCCTACCCGGCTGCCGTTCAGCCGGACTCCAGCGGAGGACCGGATGTCCACGATCTCGCAGCCGGACTCCGTCGGGACCAGCAGGGCGTGGCGGCGGCTGACGGCCGCGTGATCCACCCGGATGTCGCACTCGAATCCCCGGCCGATCCAGATGGGACGATCGACCAGATGGCTCTCTTCGTCAACCTGGGCGCGCAGAACGATCCGGTGCCGGTCCCTGGGCTGCGGCCCCCCGGTCTTCTCCAAGGCAATCCACCCGCCGGTGCCAAGGGCTGAGGGAACCAGAAAGGCCCCTCCGGCAGGCCCACCGCCAGCGAAGAGATTGTCCGTAACCCATCTGGCCTCGTCTGCGTCGGTGACCGCTGCCAGAGCGGGCAAAGTCAGCTTGAGCGCCTCCTCTTCCGTCGCCGCCGACAGGCAGCCCAAGGCCTCCGGTGCCATGGTTTTCAGCGGCTGGTCCAGGGGAAGGAAATCGAACTCCGCCACCGGCCTCGAACGTTGCCGGTCGAGCTCGTAGGTCAGCTCCAGCTCTCCCACCTTCAGCTGCTGTCCTGGCTTCAGAGGGGATTGCTCCACCAGAGCGCCTTCGACGAAGGTGCCGTTGCTGCTTCTCAAGTCCACAACCTGCGGATGGCGCCCGGAGGACGTGACCAGCAACGTGTGCTGCCGTGAGATGGTTCCATCGCCGGTGATCCGCAGGTCCGCCTGCTCGTCCCGGCCGATGATCAGACAGCCGTCACTGACCAGAGGTACTCGGAGGGCCCCCACCTGCAGCCAGCAGAGGGGCCGCTCTCCGGAAGGAACGGGACGTTCTGGCAGCCTGGCCGGCGGCGCCGAGCTGGCGGGCATGGGTTCAAAGAGGCCGGACAGATCGACAGCGACTCGCCGCTGAGCCGTTGTGTAGGCGTGAACGCCTCTGCCTCGAGACAGGAGCAGACAGGCCCCCTTCGGTTCCAGCGGAATGGCCAGCGCCGACCCGATGGCGGCGACGGGATCGCCTGGGTTGAGATATCCCGTCGCCAGGGACCCGTCTGCGAGCAGGTCCTCCGTGGCGACCGGTTTTCCCTCCTTGATGGCCCGCTTGACCAGCCGGTCCAGGTGAGGCGAGGGAATGCCGCTGCTGCGCATCCAGCTCGATGACTGGTGGCGGCTCAGCTCCAGCAGGGTGGTGACGATGCTGCGGGTCTCCGAACCGGTCCAGACGATGGCGCCTGAATGGGACTGGGTCATACTGGTGGCGGCGAGCAGCACGGCCTCCGCCCTCTCCTCCCGCGTCTTCAATCGAGACAGGAGACAGCCCAAGGCCACGGCCCCCGAGAGAGGGTCGTCAGGTGCGCCCAACGATAGCTGCAAGGGCATGGAGAGCAAGGCCTCCACCGGCGGGTGTTCGAATATCTCCAGGTCGTGATCCAGGACCGTGAGCTTCCCGTCACAGAGGGAGGGCCGCAGGTGTGCCCGCTCCTTGCCGTTGAGCTTCAGGGCTCCCGAGGCCGTCAAGTCCACCAGCTCCAGCCGCTCACCAAAGGTGGTCACCAGCATCAGGGGTTCCCGGATCTCGGATCGAGGTCTATCCAGATGGCTGAGGTCGCTCCAGCCCAGTACGCCGTAGGCTCCGATCCGGCTGTCCTGTTGCCGGATCCGGAGGGTGTGTTCCCTATGGGGTACGACAGCGGTCGTGTCCGTCGCCTCCCAGAGAGCGAAGTCGTCGAGAGCCGTACCGAGGGAGATGAGGCGGTGATCCGTATGGTCTCGATCTGGCGGACCCTTCTTGCCCCACTCCAGGTCGACCGGAGAGCTGTCGTCCCGGTAGCGAACCAGCCGAGGCGCCGTGCCGTCCTGGTCCGGGGAGAAGCTGGCACGCTTGGCTCCCGTCACGCTGGAGACGACCTTGAGCAGCTTCTGTTCCCGCTGCTTCTCCTCCTTGGCTGCAGCGTACTCCCGGGCCGCGTTGGCGGCTCTCAGGACTCGCTTTCCCAGCTCTGCCGCTGCCGGCAGGCCCGTGTCACCATCGGCCCTCGGCCGGAAGGCGACCCACAGCTCCAACCCTCCCAGGGTGAGAATGTCGCCGTCCCTCAAGGCGTAGCTCGTGAAAAGCTGGCCGTTGATCCGCAGCTCCGGAGGGTCCCCGATGGGATAGAGCATGTTCTGGCGAAACCAGCGAACGATGGCTGCCGCATAAGGGGGGGCGTCATCGAGAAGCACGTGGCAGTCGGGAGACGAGCCCACCAGGGTGAGGCCGGGCTCCACAGGCCACGTGCGCTGCTTCGTGCGGAGGAGCAAGCGCATTGCGGGTGCAGCTTACACCGTGAAGGGTCACCGAGAAAGAGCCAGCTTTCCGTCGAATCACCGGAGTGAATCGGGGTGCAGTCCCGGCGCAGTCCTTCGAACTCCGGGGCCCCCCGCACGGCGGGGGACGGATTGAAGCGAGCGCCGCGGGGCTCAAACGGGGGCATCGGGGCACCGAAGACATGTCATGGAGATGCCTTTCCGATTCCTCGCTCTCGCCGCCATTCTCGCCGGTCTTACCTGCGCGAGTCTGGCCTGTTCTGACGGCAGGACCGCCCCGGATCCGGAACCGACCACATTCATCCAGGACGACGTGCTGGTCAGTTTTCGCAAGACCCGGACCAGCGCATTCCAGGAGACCACTCTGACCTGGTCCGGAAGCGTGCGAAACCTGGGGAACCGGGTACCCAACGCCCGGTTCGAGGTCCTGTCGACCCGTGGGCCCGTGTTCAACGGGGCGCTACAGACAAAGATAGAGGCGACTCAGGCATTCGGAGACCTGCTCCCTGGGCAGGAGCAGCTGCTGATCCTCCGGTTCTCGTTTCCCAACAGCCACGCCCTGGCCATCTCGACCCGGTTAGTCCACGACTGAATCTGGCAGCGGCGTCTACGACGCCTCGTCAGGAACTGCCGAGGCCTCCGCGGGGGCAAGCCATCGCTCCAGGAGGCCGAGAAGAGAGTCGGCCACCAGGGCCAGGACGGCGGCCGGGATGGCGCCGGAGAGTATCACGTTGTTGTTGACCATGGCGATGCCTCGGAAGATCGGCTCCCCCAGTCCACCGGCTCCGATCAGGGCAGCCAGGGTGGCCGTGCCGATGTTGATAACCGTCGAGGTCCGGATTCCGGCCATGATCACGGACATGGCCAGAGGCAGCTCGACGAGGAATAGAATCTGACGCCGGGTCATTCCCATCCCCGTGGCGGCCTCTATCAGCGCCGGGTCCACCCCTCGGATCCCCGTGAAGGTGTTCCTGACGATCGGGAGCAGGGCATAGAGGAACAGGGCCAGGATGGCAGGGCGGGCGCCAATCCCCATCACGGGAATCAGGAAGCCGAGCAGGGCCAGGCTCGGGATGGTCTGGATGACGTTGACAGTCATCAGGGAGCCCGGCGCCAGACCCGGTTTGCGAGTGAGCAGGATGCCGAAGGGCACACCCACGAGTCCCGCCAGGAACACGGCCGCGCCGGTCAGCATCAGGTGCACGCCGGCCAGACCCAGCACGTAGTGTCGCTTGTGCCAAAGATACTCCAGGAAACCGGCTCGGCTGGACACCTCCGTCCGGGCTTCCTTCAGCTTCGTCAGACCCTTTCGGACCAGGAAATTCCGGGCCACGATCACCGCTTCCTGGCCTTCATTATCGACGGAGAAGTTCATCTGCCGCATCTCGTCATCCGAGATCTGACCAGCCAGGAGTGATAGTGCCTTGCCCAAGGCCGGATACTTCCGGAGCACTTCTCCCCGGACCAAGGGCGCCACGGGATAGGGGGGGAAGAAGTTCCTGTCGTCTTCCAGCACCTTCAAGTTGTAGGCCTTGATCCTGCCATCGGTTGCGTAGGCGTCGCAGACATCGATCACACCGTCCCGGGCCGCCGTGTAGGTCAGGCCCGGATCCAGGGCCTTCACGGTGCCGAACTCGAAGCCGTAGGCCTGCTTGATCCCGGGCAGACCGTCGGCCCGCTCGATGAACTCATGGGTGCAGCCCATGATCAGATTCCGGGCGTGGGGAATCAGGTCGGAGATCTTCTCCAGCCCCAGACGCTTCGCTGTCTCTTCTCGAACCGTCAGGGTGTAGGTGTTGTTGAACTCCATCGGCTCGAGCCAGATCAGGTCCCACTTCTCGGCGAAGACCCGCTTCACCGTGTCGTAGACCAGGTCCCGGTCCGGGACGGCCTTCTTCTCGAGCATGGCCGTGAAAGCCGTGCCGGTGTACTCCGGGTAGATGTCGGCCTCACCGCTTCTGAGGGCCTCGAAGCAGACCTGAGTGCCTCCCAGATTCAACTTCTTCTCCACCTTCAGGCCTGCATGCTCCTGGATCAGGATGGAGAAGATCTCTCCAAGGATGACCTGCTCGGTGAAGTTCTTCCCCACGATCACGACTGTTCCTTCCGGGGCGGCTAGAGACCGGGAGACAGGGGACAGAGCCGCCAGCACGAGCACGATCCAGAGGAGCAGACGGGACATGAAGACCGAGTTTCCGGGGACGATGGGACTGTTCATTTCAACTGCCTCTCCAGGGCATCGAAAAGGGAGTTTGCCAGCAACGCCAGCGGGAGTGGCCGGAATAGCACTAGATTCCCCGTGCCGCCGGCAGGGAGCCGGAAGCCGTCAACGGCGGCTCGAAGCACTCCACCAGGCTCTTTCGGGTCACCGTTCCCAGCAGAAGGCCGTCGGCGTCGACTACGGGAACCTCCGTCTGACCGGTCCGGAGCATCTGATCCAGGACATCGGCCAGGGCTGCCGTGGACCGCACAGCGGCAGGCGAGGCGTCGACGAGTTCTCCCCAGTCCCGGATGTCCTGCCGCTCCAGCGACTGTCTGGAGAGCACCCCGGCCACCTTCCTGCGTTCATCCAGGACCACGGCGCTGCGAAGCCGGAACTTGTCGAGCCGTCGCATCAGATCCTCTGGCCCGGGAACCAGGTCCCCATCGATCCGAACCGTGACTGTGTCGCTGACCATCACGTCGTCGACGATCATCTCGTGGGGTGGTTTATGGTGCGCATGAGTGCGCATGAAGTCGGCGACGAAGGGGCTCGCCGGCTCCTCCAGCAGCTCCGTCGGCGTCCCCATCTGGAGCAGCTCGCCGGCATCCATCAGGGCGATCTGGTCTCCCAGCTTGAAGGCCTCGCCCAGGTCGTGAGTGACAAAGACGATGGTCTTGCCCAGGTCGGCCTTCAGGCGCACGAATTCGTCCTGGAGGCTGTTGCGGGTGATCGGATCCAGGGCCCCGAAGGGTTCGTCCATCAGGATGATGGGAGGGTCACACATCAGGGCCCGGGCGACGCCGACCCGCTGGCGCTGCCCCCCCGACAGCTGGGCCGGGTAGCGGTCCCGGTACTCCCATGGCTCGAGGTTCACCAGCCCCAGCAGTTCGTCGACACGCTGGGAGATTCGTGACGCCTGCCAGCCTTCAAGGCGAGCCACGGTGCCGACGTTCTCGGCGATGGTCATGTGAGGGAACAGTCCGCCCTCCTGGATGACATATCCGATGGACCGTCGCAGTTCGATCACATCCTGGGAGAGCACATCCCGGCCGCCGATCCGGATCGATCCACTGGTGGGCTCGATCAGCCGGTTGATGAGCTTCAACGTCGTGGTCTTGCCGCAACCGGAGGTACCGATGATGCAGAGGGTACTCCCCGCCTCGAGGCGCAGGCTGAGGGACTTCACCACAGTGGGTCCCGGCTCGTATGTCTTGGTCACATCCTGAAGTTCGATCTCGAGACTCAAAAGCTGGCTCCTGTTGCTCGCGGCGGTAGATGGGGCCTCCGCTATACCCGCTTCGTCAGCATCAGGAACTCCTGACGCGTCCTTGCATCCTCTTTGAAGACGCCGAGCATGCAACTTGTGACTGCCCTGGAGTTCTGCTTCTCCACACCTCGCATCATCATACAGAGATGCTGGGCATCGATGGCCACGGCAACTCCGTGGGGATCGAGAGCATCCTGAATGCAGCGAGCGATCTGAGTGGTCAGTCGCTCCTGCACCTGCAGCCGGCGGGCAAAGACGTCGACGATCCGGGCGATCTTCGAGAGACCCACGATCTTCCCTTTCGGCAGATAGGCAACGTAGGCCCGCCCGAAGAAGGGCACCATGTGGTGCTCGCAGAGCGAGTAGAGCTCGATGTCCCGCACGACGATCATCTCGTCGCATTCCTCTGTGAAGATGGCCCCGTTCAGAACCTCCTTGATGTCCAGCCGGTGACCGCTGGTGAATGTCCGGAGAGCCTTGGCAACTCGGTGAGGCGTCCGCTTCAGGCCTTCCCTCTCCGGATCCTCTCCCAGCTCGGACAGGGTGGAATGGATCAGAGTCTCGAGCTTGTCCTTCGGTTCGGTCTTGTCCATGATCGTCCTTCCTCTTCGCCGGTGATGGCGATCCCCCGGTTCAGAGCACCAGTCCCCTCGAGATCAGCAGGGCCCGGGCGACCAGGTCTCCTGCCAGGGCCAGGGCAAACACCACATAGAACAGCCCGGTGGCGGACATGTTCGCCCGAAGCCGGGAGGATTCCAGGATCATGTATCCCAGACCAACGGGAACGATGATCCCCACCAGGGGCCGCATCAGGACCAGCAAGTCCGGCACGTCCCGGGGACTCCAGGCAATGGAAAGCGCCGCGGTCTCGGCCGGCATGGCGATGGCGATTGCGATCTGGCTTGCCGTCCAGAAGACCAGGGAGAACACCGTTCCAGCGGCAAAGCAACGAGAGACCCGGATCAGAGGCTCGAATGGCAGCAGGGGCTTCATCAGGTACCAGTGCCCCACCATCATTCCCAGCAAGGCGCCACCGGTTACCCACGCGGAGGTCAAGAACTCCAGGCTCAGAATGCCTCGTTGCCAGGCCGGCGCCACGTCGAAAGCACAGGCCGGCCCACCGGCCAGCATCGCGAGGGTTCCCAGGGCTGCAGCGGCCCAGACCAGACCGTTGAAGGCCCTGCCCGGCCTGATAAAGAGCGCCAGGGTGTAGACGCCCACCAGAACCATGGCGCCATGAAAGCTGGCGAATTCGATCCACCGGGCCGTCTGCCCCGCCTCCGGCGCCGGCAGGTAGCTGCAGGCCATCCCGAGCATCAGGAAATACATCATCCCGTTGACCCGGAAGAAGTTGGCCCCGAACAGCTCGAAGGGAATCAGAGGCGTCAGCCACAGTCCACCAAAGACGATCTGACCAAAGGTATAGAAAACAGTGAGAGACATTGGACCGACAGTGTAGCAGAGCCCCGGAATCCGTAGCCCGAAGCCCGTAGCCCGTAGCCCGCGTACGCCCAGAGTTCCGGGACCAAGAAGGAGGACAAGCCCTCAGCAAGCCCGTCCTCCTTCGTGTATGCCCTCGTCGTCCCCCCGCCGAGGATCAGTCGATGTCGGGAACGCCGAGCTTCTTCATAATCCCTTCCATGTCCAGGGGATCGAGCTGGAGCGTGGAGAAGGTCACCTCGCCGAGGCGAATGTTCTTCGCTGCATTGAGGGCTGCCAGGACGGCCCCGCCAGGGCCCGAGAGGGCCTTGTTTCTGAGGGACTCGCCCTTGGCTTCCGCCTTCTTGACCAGGAGCAGACCGGCGGCATCCTTCTCGGCGGCGAAGAGGTCCGCGTCGGCCCGGGTCTCGGTGACGTACTTGGCGTAGTCGGCCCGGATCTTGGCGATCTGCTGATCCATCTGGGCTTTCATGCTCATGATGGTGGCGTCTCGCGTCTGGGCGATGACCTTGATCATTGCCTTGGTCTCGGCCTCGATCTTGTTGGTCCGGCCCTTCTGCTCCGCGGCCAAGGCCTTCGACTTGTTGAGCTCGATGTCCTGGTCGGCGAGTTTCTTGTCCTTGATCTTCCGCTCGTACTGCTCGTCGAACCGGACGTCGCGAATCAGGATCTCGATGATCTCCACGGCGACCTTGTTCTGCTTCAGACTCTTGGCCAGGTTCTCCGCTGCCTGCTTCGTCGCCTTGGAGCGAGTCTTGGGCTGGTAGAAGGCTTCGGTTTTCATGACACCGAAGGCGCTGCGGCAGGCGTCCCGGGCCAGGTTCTCAACGAACCCCTGGTACCGGTTGGCCGCTCCCAGATTGACCAGGATCGTGTTGGCCTTGCCCTTCTCGATCCGGTACTTGATCGTCACGTCCAGGTTGACCGAGTAGCCGTCATAGCTCTTCAACTGAAACGGGTTCCCCGACTTCTTACTCATGTGGAAGGTCTGGACCGTGCTGTCGAAG
Organism: Candidatus Cloacimonadota bacterium; assembly: GCA_021772705.1. Classification (GTDB taxonomy): domain Bacteria; phylum Muiribacteriota; class UBA6191; order JACPRK01; family JACPRK01; genus OFTM100. The sequence goes on from JAJFLN010000250.1 coordinate 8,848, forward strand.
AGGTTCCAGGAATCGATGAACCAGAAGTTCCGGTTCCAGCCGGGGGGGGAGTCCTCCGGCACCACACCCTGGGTTCCGAAGACTGCGATCCGCTGGGTCCGGACCCCGACGTGGCCAGGGGGGACCTTAAAGATCAAGGACTCGCCGATGGAGCCGAGGATGATAACTATCAAGGCAATTCCGATGAGGGTCAGTTTCGCGGTGAGCTTCATCGCTGCACCTCCTGCGCGTTCTGATGTTGTGTCGTTGCGTGGGCGCCGCCGCCGGCCCGGCTGCGGGAGACCCCGGACCCGGTGGTGCCGAAGTGTTGCAAACGCTCCGTCCGGCTGTCGATGACGAAGGGTTCGCCTCTGAGGGTCATGGTCTTCAGTTTCTCGGCGTACTCCAGGAGGACCAGGTTCTTGCCGCCTTCCACGGCGCTGACCAGGCTCTTCAAACCGTCGGCCTCGGCGGTCCGGGTCGCCAGGACGCCCTTGGCGCTCTTCTCGCTCTCATAGAAGCGGGCATCGGCGCCAATCTTGGTCGTGTAGGCGTAGGCGTCGACGTTGCGCCTTGCCTTCTTGGCCTGAGCTTCAGCCTCCACCCGCCGGACCTCCATCTCACCCTTGAAACGGGCGATGTCCACGGCGGCCTTCTTCTCTTCCTCGATGCGGATTCGTTTCTGCCGTTCCGAAGCAGCCTTGGCCTGAGACTTCTGCTCTTCCACTTCCTGATCCGACAGCTTCTTCTCCCGGATCTTCTGCTCGTACTCGGAGTAGAACCGGAAGTCCTGAACCTGAACGGCCGTGACCTCCAGGCCGAACTCGGCCAGCTCCGCATTCAGGATGTCCCGGGACCGGCGGGCCTTCTCGTCCCTGCGCTGACTGTCGTAGAACTCCTCGGTCCTCAGCTCACCGAGAACGTTGCGGCAGACCGACCGGGCGTAGTCCATTGCCCACTTTTTCTTGTAGGCATTCTCGAGACCGGAATGGCTCACGATCTCGATGACCTTGTCGGCATCGATGACGTAGTTGACGACGATGTCGGCGGCCACATCACTGCCGTCGATGGTCTTGATCTTCACATCTCCCCCGCCAGTGGCCCCCTGCCTCTGACGCGCACCCCGCCGGGTCTCCTTGGTAGCAACCCGCCGCATCTCGATGGTCTGTCCGCTCCGATCGAGGATATGGAGATCGCTCAGAATGCTGTTGTAGAAACACGTTCCGGGATTCACCTTGGTCATGCTTCCCGTCAGGTTGTTGATCAACACCCCGACCTGGTCGGCCTTGACCGTGCCCATCTGGACCGATGCCACGGCGACGCAGACGAAGAACACCACAGACAGGGCGGCCATCACGTTAAGGGCCGTGTTGAAGGGCCCGGGCTCGCCGCTGGACTGGACGAGGTTGTGGATATTGGATCTGGAATTCGTCATAGACGATTACACCTTTGCCTTTCCTCGATCTTTCGAATCCCGCCGACTCTCCGGCCGGTCCTCGAGATCTGCTCCGGGTGGAGCGTTCTCCTCCTGCCAGGATTGGGCCGCTCGGGGGGCTCGAACGAAATCCATATCCCGGTACATCTGCTCGATAGTGGATACCTCGTCGAGCAACTTCGATACGTCGGAGGCCACGTCTTCCTGAGGAGAAGCCAGCCCCAGGGACAGAGAGCGGCTCTCCACGGCCTCCAGATATAGCAGGACCTGCCGCAGCTGGGCCTCTGTCCGCTCAGACAGCATAGCCATCCTGCCTCGTTCTTCCAGGCGACGGCGGGCCAGTTCGAGACTCCCCGTGAGGATCGACCTGAGCTTCTCGTCCTTCGCCTTCGTGACTCGCCCCTCCAGAGTCTCGACCTCCTGCCGGAGCTTCGCCTCCGGCGTCTTCCGGAGGTGCCTGGAGAGCTTCTCGTAGTCCTGAATGATGTGGGGGAGCCGCTCTTCCAGCAGGGGATGGATCTGCGCCATGCAGCTGCCGGCAAGAGTCGGATCGGCGGTCTCCAGATTCCGGGCAATCCGCTGGGCGATGATGTGCGCCTGCCGCAGGTACTCCTGCTTCGGCTCCGCCAGCCGCTCCAGGAAACGTCTGCCGGCGCCCAAGAAGAGGTAGACGACCCCTCCGATGAGGGCCATCGGAATCATCAATCGAAGAAAGACCCAGAATATGGCTTGCACGGTAAATTGGCTCCAGGGCCACGGTAACACACTCCCGGCTGTAGACCCGAGACGACACAACCAAGCTGCCACTGTCTATCTCCCGTTGGGATGGTGATTCGCCACAGTAAGGGATGCTCGCCCAGCGAGACCTGGACGGGTTGCGTGGGCTCGACAGCCGCTGATATGATGGCGCCACCCATGAACAAGACCAAAAGTGGTAACAGGAGTGCGTACGGGGGCCTCTCGAAGGAGGATCTCCTGGAGGTCTACCGGACGATGTATCTGTCCCGGCGGATCGATGACGCGGAGATTGCTCTCAGGAAACGAAACGAGGCCTTCTTCCAGATCTCGGGGGCCGGACACGAGGCCATCGGTGTTGCTGCCGGCAGGGTCCTGAGGGCGGGATCTGACTGGTTCTTCCCCTACTATCGGGACAGGACTCTGATGCTGCAGCTGGGCATTTCCGCCTTGGACATGCTCAAGCAGGCCACGGGTGCAGCCGACGAGCCGAGCTCGGGAGGCCGGCAGATGCCAGCCCACTGGGGGTCCGTGGCCCACAACGTGGCCAGCACGTCGAGTCCCACCGGAACCCAGTTCCTGCAGGCCGTTGGAGCCGCGGAGGGTGGCCGGCTGCGTCGTGCCTTGGAGCTGGCGACGGACCTGGCTTCCGATGAGGTGGTGCTGGTGACCACCGGCGACGGCACCACCAGCCAGGGTGAGTTCTGGGAGTCCCTCAACACGGCGTCGAACCTGAAGCTCCCTGTCATCTATTTGGTGGAGGACAACGGCTGGGCCATCAGCGTACCAGTGGCGGCCCAGACTGCCGGTGGTGACGTGACGAGCCTCCTGACGGGATATCCGGACCTGGAGGTATTCAAGACCGACGGCTGTGATCCGATTGCGAGCCTGAACGTCATGGGGCAGGCCGTGGACCGCTGCCGGGCTGGACTGGGACCCTCCGTGGTTCACGCCACTGTGGTCCGGCCCTACTCCCACTCCCTGTCGGATGACCAGACCATGTACCGGACCCGATCGGACCTGGAAGCGGACCAGGCGAGGGACCCGCTGACGACCTTCCCTCAATTCCTGATCCGGAAGAAACAGGCCAAGGAGGCCGACCTGGAGCGGATCCGTGGCGAGGTGGACCAGGAGCTGGATCGGTTGACGGAGGAGGCCATTGCGGCCCCCAAGCCAGGCCCGGAGACAGCGACGCTGCACGTCTTCTCCGAGACTCTGGACCCCACCTCCTCGGACTTCGACAGCCCGCCGGTCTTCAAGGATGAAGAACCCCAGTCCATGGGTACGGCCATCAACACGGCGATGGCCGACGAGATGGCCCGGGATCGAAGGATCCTGGTCTTCGGCGAGGATGTGGCCGACGCCACTCTCGAGGAGACCCTGAAGGAAGTGAAGGGCAAGGGTGGCGTCTTCAAGGTCACCTACGGGCTGCAGTCGAAGTTCGGCAAGCAGCGAGTGTTCAACTCCCCCCTGGCGGAGGCCAACATCGTCGGTCGAGCCATCGGCATGGCTCTAAGAGGACTGCGGCCCGTGGTGGAGATCCAGTTCTTCGACTACATCTGGCCGGCCATGATGCAGATCCGCAATGAGCTGGGATTCATGCGCTACCGATCCAACGCTTCCTTCACCGCTCCTGTGGTGATCCGGGTTGCCATCGGAGGCTACCTTCGAGGCGGCGGC
>JAJFLN010000026.1 GCA_021772705.1 Candidatus Cloacimonadota bacterium
CGACGCTGCCGGCGTCTGCGGTACCGATCTGGAAATCCTCGACGGCTCCATGCCCTATTTTACCGCCGGGCTCGCCAGCTATCCCGTCGTCCCCGGCCACGAATGGACCGGCACCGTGGCCCAGATCGGCGCCGCCGTCACCAATGTCGCCATCGGCGACCGGGTCGTCGGCGAATGCAGCGTCGGCTGCACCACCTGCCGCCGCTGTTTGTCCGGCAGCTATCACCAATGCGACGCCCGTGCCGAAACCGGCGTGTTGAACCAGGACGGCGGTTTCGCCGACGCCGTGCGCATGCCGGCCCGTTCCCTCTATCACGTGGCTAAGGCATTGCCGCTCCAAGCCGCTGCGTTGATTGAGCCCACCGCCGTCGCCGTCTACGGCGTCCGCCGCGCCGCCGTGACGCCCCACGACTATGTCGCCGTGTTCGGCGACGGCCCCATCGGCCTGCTGCTGCTGCAATGCGCCCGCGCCTTCGGTGCCGCGTCCGTTGTCGTTGTCGGCGGCGACCGCAAGCGCCTCGACCTCGCCGCCCAACTCGGCGCCGACGCCACGATCCATGCCTTCGAAGACGACGTCCCTGCCGCCCTCAAACACCATGGCAGCGGCCAACGACCCAATGTCATCTTGGAAGCCAGCGGCAACCCCGCCGCCATCAACACCGCCCTGGCGACCGCCGCACCTGGCGCCCGCATCGTCCTCCAGGGCCTGTTCGGCGGCAAGCCGGTCGATGGCCTGTGCCTCGACCCCGTCGTCACCCGCGAACTGTCGCTCCTTGGTGCCTTGGGCAGCCCCAACATCTGGCCCGACGCCATCCGCCTCGTCGAATCCGGCAAGGTCGACCCCGCCGCCCTAGTCACCCACGAACTGCCCTTGACCGACTACGGCGAAGCCATCAATCTGGTCAAAACCCGCACCGCGACCAAGGTCCTCCTCCGCCCCGATCTCTAGGTGCAAACCCCGCACCCCACCTGCTATATCTCCACACACCCACGGTGGGGCCCGTAGTTCAGTTGGTTAGAACGGACCGCTCATAACGGTCATGTCGCAGGTTCGAGTCCTGCCGGGCCCACCACCCAGTCTCCCATCTGTCAGCCACCAGACTGTACCGCGAGGAAAAGCGGCGGAACCGGCGGGTTTAGGGGCCTTTCCTCGATGTGATCGCGTGGAGAGACCGGGCGGCGGCGACATCTCCGGCCATTCGCGGCCCGCGTCTCTGTCGGCCCATTTCCGCCACCAAACCATCACGACCACTTGGGTCGATGTCTAGAATATTCTCGCGAGTATTATCACCGACGCGACTGGGCGCAGTCTGTCGGTCGTGTGGACTGGGCGCAGTCTGTCGGTCGTGTGGAAGGTGAAGATCGCAGCAGCGCAACGGAAGTTTTCGGCCATAAGCAACTATTCATCAAACGCACGAGCCAATGCCAATTATTCCCACCCAGGTCGGAGATCAATCCGATTGCATTCGGGACATTGGACAGGTGAGGTCGTTTGATATTTGCGGCACTCTTCTTCATCAAGGACCTCGGCTTCAAATCGGTTGCCGCAGCTGTTGCACCGAAATCGGACGCGTTCACTTATGCGAAATGCCCGCTTGCTCCAAGAACATGCCCCACAAGCTCTCCGCCGCGCTGGCGAGTTGAACGTGGAACGTTATGAGTCGGAGAGCGTATCTAAAAAGTGCGTGCTTCCGGTAGGCTCGGCCTAATCAGCAAGATAGGGCGCGAGCTTCAGAACCGTTCCACCTTAATGGTGGATTAGTTCGGCAGGGCGCGCGCATTCCAATCGGAAGGCAACTTGCCGCCAAGCGCTCAACACGAACTCCGCTACAGCACAGGGTAACGCGGAAACCCAATCGAGGCTGACTGAGTACTTGACGCAAGTATCAAATTGCACAAGCCTGATAATCGTTCAACATTTGGCGCTCGTTGATATGATTGAGAAATATGTCCGCAGCTGGGATGGGAACGAATGGGAACAGTTCAGTCTCCGCTTGGTCCGGGAACGTCATGGAGCTGCAAACGTTCAGCCAATTCCGGCACGCGTCAAAGGTGATCTTGGCATCGAATGCATAACGACAGATGGGTGCGTCTATCAGAGCTACGCACCCGAAGAAACGGCGGACGTTGCCAAAGCGGCAAGCGCAATGAAAGCAAAGGCGAGCCGGGACCTCAAGAAACTTAAAAAGAACGCAGGTGAGATCGAGAAGCTCCTTGGTGGCGTGAAAGTCCGGCGCTGGATTCTGCTTTGCCCTTTTCTGGATGACAAAGACGTCGTGACCCACGTCGCCAACAAGGCGCAAGAACTGCTCAATCCCGGTTTGCCGTTTCTGGACAGCGAATTTCGGGGTCTCGTGCACTGTCAGGACGATTTTGGGAAAGAGATCGAGCGACTGCGGCTTGAAGCGTGCGGCACCAGTCTGACGCTCAAAACACCAGGGCCGGAAGAGGTCGCGGCAACGGGCAATAGGATCAACGAAGTGCTCGAAAACAAACTCGGTCGGGGGTTTCCGCACTTCTCACCTGAGAAGATCTCTGAGCGGAAAAGCCGCTTCATTACTACACATATTAGGGCGGAGAACGCGCTTGAACAGTTGAAGCGTGATGCGCCGGAACTATGGGAGAAGGCAACGACGACAATTGCGCTCGAAGAAGACCGCCTTGAGACATCGGGCACAACCTCGGGCCCGCCCGGCGATCTTCTCACACAGGAACAGGATCGGCTATATGAAGCGCTTTCGAGCGCGCTTCCGACCCTCGAAACAAACGTCATCCGAGCCATTGCTATGGGACAGCTTGGAACCTGGCTGATGGAATGCCCGCTCGATTTTGAAGGGTCCGCCAACCAGGCGAAGCATGAACGATAGGAACGCCACCTTCGTTTTCCGAGAACGGCCAAAGTCCTGCGCTGGAGACATGAGGATTTCATGGCGGGTTTCGGTTACCCTGCTGGCCTTGTTGCATTCGCGAGGAAAGAAATCTTCTTTCGCAAAACTGCACGTTCTCAACGATGCGCTTCGTTCAAAGGCGTCGCGCGACAAGCTCGAATCGATCCTCAATGACGAGATGCCGGCATATTCATGGCGGTTAAGAGTAGAACCAGCGTTTACGCGCGCCCTCGACTTCATTGTGGGAGAGGGCTTCGCTGATTGGTCAGTAAGCAGCAATCGCACCACATTGTCCTTGACCGAGAAAGGCATCGAAGCGGCTCGTGAGATCGAGGGTTGCGATGATGCGTTGCTAGAAGAACGTGCTTTTGTGAATGGATTAGCCGGGCGCGTCACCGAGGGCTTTGTCCAGGGCCTATTGTTGGCTGGGAGACGCCTCTTATGATTCAGATCCGTCACATAAGGCTCAGATCCATCACGGCCAACAACACCTATGGCGTGGATATTCCCCTTTCGAGTGGCCTGAATGTCATCCAAGCCGACAACACGTTGGGCAAATCCACGACGCTCATGTCGATTATCTACGGTCTCGGCCTTGAGCGCGCGATAGGGCCAAGAGTCGACGTTCCGCTTCCCTACGCGATGCGTGAACGGATCCAGCTTCAGCCAGAAAGTGAATACGAACTCGTCCTAGAGTCGTATGTCGCTATCCAGCTTCAGAATGATGACGGCGAAATCCTAAGCGTTCGCCGAGGAATCGCGGGCGCTACGGAGCGCAAGCTCATCCAGACGTGGGACTGTCCCCTCGAAGAAGTCGATCTCGGCTTAGGTAACCAGAAGGACTTTTTTGTATTGGATGCGGGGGCAGCTGTCCGAGTGGACGGCTTCCATCATCGTCTTGCGAATTTCATCGGTTGGGACCTTCCGCAGGTACCGCGTTTCGATGGCGAGGAAGGCCTCCTTTATCTCGAGACTCTCTTCCCAATGTTCTTCGTCGAGCAGAAACGAGGCTGGTCCATAGTCCAGGGCCCTCTACCCACGTATCTCGGCATACAAGATCTCCCGCGCCGCATTATGGAGTTCATTTTGGATCTGGACGCCGGGAAGGTGCGCCGACGGAGGAGCGAGCTCAGAAAAGAGCAACTCATCCTGCAGACTCGCTATCGCGAACTGCGTAAGGAACTCGTCCAAGGCAAAGGAACCCTCGTTCGGATCGAAGGTTTGCCAAATGAGCCAACGGCGGAATTCGGGCAAGGTGGTTCGGTAGAACTGTCAGTCTATCACGACGAAGCCTGGCGCCCTCTCGCAGAGGTTGCTGACGAGGTCCAAGCTCGGATTGCCGACTTTGATGAGGCGGAATTTTCTGTTCTCGAGGGGGCTGAGGATGGGCTAAAGGCGCAACTTACAGAGGCCGAAGAGCAGTACTCAAACCTAAACTCGCAAGTTCAAGTCCTCCGCCAAGACCACCAACTCGCACGAAGCGAGCAACTAGCATTTGAAGACCGGGTGGAAGCGCTGGAAACCGATCTCCTTCGGAATCAGGACGCACTCAAACTGCAGAAACTCGGATCCACCTTGGGATCGGCATCGACCGACCACACCTGTCCCACTTGTCAGCAATCGGTGGCAACAGAGTTGCTCCCGGCGGTAAGCCGAGAAGCGATGGGGCTTGAAGAGAATATCGTATTTATCAAGTCTCAGTTGGACCTTTATCGTTCCATGCTTGGGTCAGCATCCAACAATCTGGATATGATCAATGTTCGTTATCAATCTCTCCGCGAAGAGGTGCAGGAGCAGCGTTTCCAAATCCGGTCTCTGAAAAGAGACCTTTTGAGGCCTACGAAGAGCCCAGTACGGTCAGAACTCGAAGAGATCGTTCGCCTGGAGGCCAGACTCGAACGATGGCAAGCTCAGCAAGAAAAGATGGATGGTGCCGTCGACGGATTGCGCGCGATCGCCCGAGAATGGGCCCGAGTTCGAACAGAATTGCGAGAACTTGGTGCTGGTAATCTCACTGTCGAAGATAAATCAAAGATCAGCAGCTTCCAGGGCACCTTGCAAGAACTGCTAGCGCGCTTTCGTTTCTCCTCTTTTCGAGCCAACGACATTACACTCTCTGGTGACGATTTCCGTCCGCAGGTCGTCACACAAGATGAAGATGGAGACAGAGTCGTCAAGGACATTGGCTTTGAAGCGTCAGCGAGCGACGGCATTCGCCTAAAATGGTCTTACATTCTGGCGCTTGTTGTGCTCTCGAAGAAGTTTGAAACAAATCACGCCGGATTTGCCGTTTTCGATGAGCCAGGCCAACAGCAGATGCGTGAACTAGATCTCGCCGCTTTCTTCGCAGAAAGTGCCCGTGGAGCTGGGGCCAATCGGCAAGTCCTCGTTACGACATCTGAAGTTCTCGACCGCGTCACTGACGCATTAGAAGGTGTTGAGGCGACAATCCACACCTTCGACGGTTACATTTTAAAGCCTTTAGGTTGAGCCCAACTAACGCCATCCGTGGCAGCGTCTGAATGTCTTCACATCAAAGTCATTCGTCGCAGTGCGACTCCATCCTCGCCAAAGTTGGGACTTAATAAGTATGCTATCGCATTCCGCTGAGACTCCCACGAACTTGGGATGGGACACAGGCGCCGCAGCGTTTCGACGGTTAATTCCGTCGGCTGGCGCCCTGAGATGATCGCCTCCACGATGTCCGGCGCCAAGAATGCCAGCGGCAGAAAGCGGCTGACGTCGGCTTCGTCGAGATGGTCGCGTCGCGCGATCTCCCGTATCGACCCCACCGCACCCCCGGAGAGCTGCTCGATCCATGCGTGTGATCGTGCGACGAGTGCTATCAGCTTCCTGTCATGGGCGCGGTGATCCGCCGATCTCAGGACCAGCTTGGCCTCGACGCCGCGTCGTCTGATCGAGATTGGTGCCTCGAGGTGAACAACACGATCAGCCGAGTCAGGGGTCTCGGCTGAGGGACAATGAAGGAGCTCAAGCAGGTTCCGTTCCGGTATCTCAATACGGATGGCGGTTTGGCCAAGCGTCGCCCGGCGGATAAGGTGTCTCAGTTCTTGGCGATTCTCATGCGGCGCGAGTTTGGTGACGAGGTCCGAGGCACCCTGCATCAATCGGCAGATTTGGCCCGGTGATGTGGCGATCGACGGGAGAGCCTCTATCAGGCGTATCTCGTCCTCCAGGAATGCGCAGATCGACCGTCGAACGATAGTCTCCAGTTCGGCTGCTGGGATTCGCCAGCCGTCGCCATTTGCATCCGAGCCGTGCACGAGCCTCTTGGAGATGTAGTATCGATATCGCCGCCCCTTCTTGACGGCATAGGCTGGGCAGAGCCGGTCGCCGGTTTCATCGGAGACGAGCCCGGTCAGCAGACAGATGCCCATGACGTTTTTGCCCGATCGCCGCACTTTGGCATTCCCGGCCAGTTGTCGCTGGACAGCCTCCCAAGTATCCCGGTCGATGACGGCCCGGTGCTGACCGGCGTGGGTTTTGCCCTTGTGCGCTATCTCGCCCACATAGAGGGGATTGTGCAGCAACTGATACAAATTCCCGCGGCTAAAGGGCTTGCCGCCGGTTGAGCAGTCGTCGCGTCGACGCCGCTTGGTAACGGCCCCTTGGCGATCCGCTTCGCCCTTGAGCAAGCGCACACTGCCGAGCTTGAGGTAGAGCTGGAAAAGCCTTTCGACGACCTCTGCCTCCGCGCGGTTCACGATCAGTTTCTTGTCCACAATGTCGTATCCCAGCGGCGGAAAGCCGCCCATCCACATGCCCTTCTGTTTCGATGCAGCGATCTTGTCGCGTATTCGTTCGCTGGTGACCTCACGTTCGAACTGGGCGAAAGAGAGCAACATGTTGAGAGTGAGGCGGCCCATCGAGGTCGTGGTATTGAACTGTTGTGTCACCGAGACGAACGGCACGCCTTGCGCGTCGAACACATCCACGATCTTGGCAAAGTCGGCCAGCGACCGGGTCAGGCGGTCGACCTTGTAAACGACGACGATGCCGACTGTGCGGTTACGGATATCGGCGAGCAGGGCCTGCAGCGCCGGTCGGTCCAGGGTACCCCCCGACAGGCCGCCGTCATCGTACTTTGTCGACTTGGCGACCCATCCCATCGCGCGTTGGGACTTGATGTAGGCCTCGCAGGCTTCTCGTTGTGCCTGCAACGAGTTAAACTCCCGGTCTAATCCATCATCTGAGGATTTACGGGTATAGATCGCACATCGGATCCTGCTCGTCATAACCCGAAAAATCTCGGGCCCGACCAACGTGCGCCGGTAATAGCGCGGGCAACCTCGGACAGCGAAGCATGACGCTGCCCATCGTACAGGAATCCATTTTCCAGAACGTCGACCGTATAGGTTTTGCCATGCCATGTGCGCACGAGCCGCGAACCCAGAGGCGGGATCCTGGCGACGCCGGTTTCATTAACCGATGCGGCTTCGCTAAGGTGATCCGACGCCGCCAGGCGGCGCAGCTTGCGGCGCAGGCGCGGTGTAGGTCCACCATAGGCCTGTGTTTGCAGATGATACGCTGCCGCATATTCGAGCAAGCGCCGGCTGAGACCTTTGGGTGGCGAGTGGCCATAGGCCTCGGTCCAACGCTCGACCAGGGCCGCCCGAGCAAGATTTGGTATGACGGCGAGTTGCTCCGCTATGGACCCGGGACTCAGCATGTGACGGCCGTTGCGGTTGCGCGCCCCCAATACCGGGCCTCCAGGTCCGGCCGATTTAACGCCGTGGTTCATTTCGGCGATTACCTTTTGACGGGGCACTGGTATCCGCGGCACGTGCCGGCTCGTCGTCCGACGCTTGGCTCATTGGCGCGGTCGATCGTTGGAGTGTGCGCATCGCCTCCTCGTAGGTACGCAGCGGTATCATTAGGTAGGGGCTGACGCTGTTGTCGGTCATGCACATAACATCCTCCAATTTGGTCAAGCTAGTTCGGCGATGCGATAGGTCCGGCCGCGCCCTTCGACTTTCTCCGATAGGACCGCCAGGCCGAGTTTTTTCTTAAGGGCGCCGCTGATGGCGCCGCGCACCGAGTGCGCTTGCCAGCCGGTCGCCCCGACCAGCTCGTCGATGGTCGCGCCGTTTTTGCGCTTCAGCAGATCGATCAACAGGGCCTGTTTTGTGCCTTGCTTGGCCGGTGGTGCCAACTCTTGGGCTTTGCGCTTTACCGCGGTCTTCTTCCCTTGGGCACGTCTGCGGGGCTTGTTCGGTTGTGGTTTGGTCGCCGTATCGGTGAGTTTGGGCATGATGGCCTCCGTCGGTAGTGGCGCCGCGGCAATCGCAGCACTTCCACCACCCAGAGCCCCGCCGGTGGCAAGACCGGTCAGGGCGAAGAGGCCGGAGGCGACCCCTTGTTTATGCACCCATACATGCTTGCTTTGCGGGGCAAGTCCAGTCCTTTCAGCTCCCCGATTTGCGCGGGCTCTGGCGCCGGTTAATGCCCTGATTGGCGACGATTGTGGCGGCTTCTGCAACGATGGCGATTTCCAGGGCGGCCGCCTGGAGCCGCTGGCCGTGATTGGCAAGCTGCGATGAAGTCAACCGCGGCGACTGCCCCGCGACCGCCAGCTCGGTCGCATCTTCGAGCATCGCGGTCGCCAGCGCGAACAGTCGGTTCGCCAGCTCTCGACAATCGTCGTCCATGACCGGTCCCTCACTGATATGGGCAAGGGACGCTTGCTTCGCGGCGCAAGTCCAGTCGAATGAAGTGGTGGGGCAGTCAAGGTACGGACGGTCAGGTGGTGCTCCCCTGATCGCCCTGGCCTCATGTCGGTCACACGCTTTCTAGCACGATGTTTTCGGGCGCCTCGATACTGATCCTGGAGCTATGCG
>JAJFLN010000251.1 GCA_021772705.1 Candidatus Cloacimonadota bacterium
TTGGGGTGTTTTCAGCGTTCTCCCGTCATTGGGGCAGTGCTCCTTCATCATTGAGCTCTAAACGATTTCAGAAGCGAAACGCGCTCCTGTCAAGGAATCGGCCTAGGGCGATTCTGATTTGATAATCTCCTCGTTTAGCAATTAAGGTCCAGAATCTTCCAACCATCCAGTATCATGCCCCACTTAAAAGCGATACTCTTCATCCCACTCTCTTTTTTCTTTGCAGCCGGAACCGGTTTTGCAGAAGAGCCATTTTTTGATCAGAGCTTCAACGCGGCGCTCTCCAAAGCTGCAAACGAGGAAAAAGTAGTGCTTATCGAATTCTTCACCACTTCAAGCGATCCAAGCAAACTACTGGACCAAACCACCATGAAGGATCCCGACGTGATCCAGCTCCTAAACCAAAAAGCGGTCGCCTTGAAAATCGACGCCGAGGAGCAGCGTGCATTGTCCAAGAAATATAGAATTTCTGCCTACCCCACTTTGCTAATGCTCAATCCAGACGGGACCTACCGCGGCCGAATTGTAGGCTACCGCGACCCCAAACAGTTCACAAGCGAGTTTACTTCCTTACTTGCTAAAGACGGCAATGACCCTAAGGAACGATCCAAACGCGCAAAAGACTTAGAGCGAAATGGCATGTACGCCGAAGCCCTAGAAGAATACCTTTGGTGTTTCGACGAGGGCCACAAGCATAGCCCTGCTTACAGAGTGGTACGCTTTTCTCTGGTGCTTGACGATATCTCTCGTCTCGGGAACGACTACCCACCCGCAATTAAAGCTCTCGAAGCAAGGAGAGACGCAAGAATGGAGAAACTGGACTATTCATCAGCCGATGTAACACAGCTGATCTACTTAAATAGTGCGATCCATCAAGAAAATCGAAGCCTCGAGATATTGGATAAACTTCCATTGAATAGCGAGATTCGCAAACAAACGGCCAAAAAGCTCGTAAATCAACTCATTGAAAAGAGACGCTATGCGGAAGCGCTAGAAGTTATCGATCCAGAAGGAAGCTTTAATAAATCGATAGAGGCCGCTGAAAAGCCCCCTCCGTACTTGCTCACGATTGATCAGTTCAATCAACATAGGAAGAAGTACCACAAATTGGCTATCGATACGGGAGCCAGGTACCTGGAGGCAATCGCCGGAAACAAAGACACCCAACGCTCCATCGATTTCGCAACTCAAATCTTGGGTTACGACAACAGCCAGCCAACCATCGACCTCCTCCTCGAACACGCCCGCTCCGCAGCGAATCAGCAACTGATCGATTTTATCGAGGCCCAAGGAAACCAACTTTCAGGAAGCCCCTAAGTCATTCGTCCCCGATCGACTTCTCCAATTCGCTCATCTGCGTATCCAGATTCTCGATCGCCAACTCGATTTCGCGCTTATCCCCGCCTTCCGCGTCCTCGAGTTGCTCCACCAGCTCCGCGCGTTCCTCGACTAGCTTCTTCAGCTCGTTTTCGCGCTGCTCGAGCTTTTCCGCCTCTTCCGCCTTGTCGAAGATCTTCTCTTCAGGCAGCGGCTTGTCCTCATCCACGGATAGTCGGCTCGAAGCGTATCGCTTCGGCATGATGCGTTCCTCGGAAGGAATTGGGCGCTGCATCATCACCGCTGGAGACATCACTTCGATCCCCGCGTCGTGCAATGTATTCATCGATTCGATGCGCAGACGCGAGCGAGCAGTAAACAATCGTTTCGTATCCTCTAGAAAACCGGATACACGATAGCTAACCGTATAGTCGCCCAGATCCATCACATGAACGAACGGATCATCGAGCCCTGCCCGCTTGGCCGCCTCGGTCAACAACGCCTCCACCTTCGACTCGCTCGCGTCGTACCCAAGCGATATGTTCGCCGATATAATCGTGCCCGAGGAGCGCACCACCTTTACCGGATTCGAAATCAAAAACAAATTCGGCAAGGTCGCCAAATCCCTATCCTCCATCTGAATCTCCGTATGGAAAAGTCCTCTCCCCGACACGCGCCCGAAATAATTCTCCACCTTGATGAAATCACCCGAGCGAAAACAACCCACCGACCGAATCATCAATCCCGCCATCGCGTTCGACACGAAGGTCGTGGAAGAAAGCGCGATCATCCCGGTCAGCACCAGCCCCATCAAGCCGAGCAGCTGATCTGTCGTACCCTCCGGGAGAGGCAAAGCGATGATGACCGCGATGAGCGACACGGCGCTGAGGCCGAGCATGACGAGCGGCCGCACGAAATTCTGCCGCTGGCCGATCCAACGCGAACGCTTCTTCAGCGCCCACTCCGCAATACTCAAGCCCGCAGCGACAATCGCCAACGTGACTATTAGAGGAATGTATGTGGGGAAACTCTCCTCCAAATTCAGGACGCCTAGCATTGAACGATTTCTACAAGGAAACCCCAACCCGGAGCAAATCCAAAACGGGTTCGACCGTTTAGAATACAACGTTGTAATTTAAACGGTCGGCTGGCTTCGCTGATGGCCAAAAAAACCAACCTTTTTAAAGACCGGAAACAACGTTTCGCATCAGGGACGCGCCATGCGTTTTTGAGCCAGAACAGCCAGAGCGACC
>JAJFLN010000252.1 GCA_021772705.1 Candidatus Cloacimonadota bacterium
CTGAGCTACGCCGAAGGGGATGAATGGAGCGGGCGGCCATATCGTCTGACCCTTCGGCAAGCTCAGGAGAGGGGCCGGTCCGCGAAACGACGCTCTGTGCCTCGACAAGCTCGGTACGAACGGATAAGGAAGGAAGCGTTAGGACCACCACACTAGTTCTTCGCGTTCTCTGTCCCGTCACCGCTTCAGCAGGATTTTGACCTCTCGGATGAAGAGTTCCGTGCTGGATCTGAGCCCTGGCATGGGGTGAAGAGTCAGCTCAATCTGATTCTCTCGCTCCACCAGCGCACGAGGATCGAAGCCGTGCACCAGAGTCATATGCCGCTGGTTTGCCGGCAGGCTGGGGTCCCGTCTCATGATGAGCTCGATCCCGTCATTGAGCTTCACGTGGAGGTCCTCTTCGAAGACCACTAGCTGATCGCCCACGGCGTACACGATGATCTCCACGGCCTCCACGGCAGCCGCGTCCCTGACCTGGAAGGGAACGATCAGCTTCTTGGTAGCCTTTCCAAAGGCGGAGAAGTTCTCCACCTGGGAATCGGTGATCAGGGCCGAGACGACCTTGATCGAGTCCCGATAGCGGATCTGCTCCCCACCCTTGATCTCACTCTTCGACCGCAGGCCGAATCGACTGCCGAGGAGGGAAGGTACTCTTCGTTGAAGAGGCAGCTTTCGTCTGGCGGCATATCGCTCCAGCGCATCCAGGGGAGAGAGGGCCTCGTAGAGTTTGATCTTCTCCTCCAGAGAGGGCTTGAGAGAGGAAAAGAACAGGGGACCCACGGCAACAAAACGATCCAGCAGGACTTCCAGTTCCTCCGGCAGGGCTCCATCGATCAAGGTTCGTTTCAAGGCCCGTTCCCGATCCGCCTTGGCCAGAGCCCGAAGCCGGGAGACGATCCGCGCCTTGTGCTGGCTCAGGCTGCCCTCGAGGGCTCGGGCCATCTCCCTGATGTCGGGAGGCTGGACTGAGTCATCGATCCATTGCTCCCCCTGGGAATCGGTGCACTGGATACGGATGGCTCCGCGGCCAAAGATATCGGAGCCCGTCAGGATGACCTGATGATCCGTGGAGAACAGATCGGGCGGGGATTGATGGACCGAGTCTCCGCCGAAGTCGACGGACACAACCACCGGTGTATGTGTCGCGAATGAGAGCACCGGCGTGCCCTCTTCCAGGAACCGGAAGCTGGAAGATCTCAATCCCGGCCGGGCCGTCTTGAATGCTCTGGGCCTGGAGAGTTCACCGTCAGGGTAAACGACCCGAATGAAGTACTCGGCCCCAGGCTCCAGGGAACTCAACCGCACGGAGTGGCGAGTGGCATCCCGCTCCCGGGCATTGACCACTTCCTGTTCCTCGCCAGTGGAGACGGCATCGCCACCTCTCGGCGGGGCTCCCTTGCGGAACAGGACGCGGGTAGGGTAGGGGGCCTGACTCTCCCAGGTCACCTCCGCTGACTTCATGCCAGCGGCGGTCTGCATGGCCCGGACGTCAAAGTCGATGAACCAGTGGGACTTCAGGACCGTACCTGCTACGGCAGCGACGATGAGGGCGACGGCGGCCACAGTCCCTGCGATCCAGACCGCGGACCGGGATGTCGACGGGGCGGCAGGCTTCGCCGCTACAGGTGTGGGCTGACTCGTCTGACCAGAACCAGGCTGAGAGGTCCTTCGCCTGGACGAGACCCCCGGCTTCCTCTTCTTGCCCTTGTGGGGCATGAGCCCGGAGGCGACCCTCCGGATGTCGCTCAGGATGTCCGAAGAGGACTGATATCGCTTGTCAGCCTTCTTCTCCAGGCAATGCATGATGATCTGTTCCATGCCCTCCGGGAGCTCGGGGTTCACGGATGTGGGGAGAGCCGGATCGGTGGTCAGGCAGTTCTGTGCCAGGTCGAAGGAGTTGATGCCCCCGAAAGGTCCTAATCCGGTGCCGATGTAGTAGAGGACCAGACCGAGCTGGAAGATGTCACTCCGGTGGTCCACTTCTCTGCCCTGGAGCATCTCGGGGGACATGAATGCCGGGGTGCCGATGATGATCCCCGTGACGGTGATGTTCGTGGAGAACTTCGATTTCACCAGCCCGAAGTCGACGAGCTTCACCTCCCCATCCTGATCGACCATGATGTTGGAGGGCTTGATGTCCCGGTGGACCATTCCTCGGCTGTGGAGGTAGACGAAGGCCTTGCAAAGGCCAATGCCTATGGAGAGGATCTGGCCGCTCGGAAGCGCCTTTCCGTCGGCCACCACCTCACCGAGGGTCTGACCATCGACACACTCCATCGAGTACCAGAGTTGCCCATCTTGCTCCCCACTGTCGAACAGACGTACAATGTTGTCGTGACTCAACCGGCTGGCGCTGACAATCTCACGACGAAAGCGCTTCAGAAGATTGGCATCTTCTTCCTCCGGCGCCGCAAGCAACTTTACCGCCGCCACTTCGCCAGACTCCTCATGGACACCCTTGAAAACCTGGCCCATGCCACCAGCCCCAATCTGCTTGATGATCTTGTAGGGGCCGATCTTCTCCATTGTGGGAACCGCGGACCCGAGGGTCGACACCGCAGCGCAACGATCTTACCACCTCCCGATGCCATTCGTGTCCCATCGATTCTGCTCTTTGCCATGCTCATCGCCTCCGCGGGCCTCGCAAGCGCCGCGCCGCCAAAGGCCACGGCGCCCGTCGACATCCGACTCTCAACGCTCGATACTCTGGAAGCTGGAGTCCCCTGCCGCGTTCAGATCGAGGCCACACCCCGAGTCGATGCGCCAGAGTTGAGACTCCACTGGGTCCTGCCCGCCGGGGTCCTCCTGTCGGGAGCCAGCTCCTCCTCCAGCAGCGGACCTGCCCGATCCGGAGAGCCCCTCCGCCTCATCACCAGCATCGTCCTCCCCGATCTGGAGCCCAGGATACTGATCGGCGGCGCCGTCCTCATCCAGGCCAGCGGCGCCCGGCAGGTCAAGGCCGCCGAACTCGTTGTCCCCCCCGGATCTCGAGCCAAGCAATCTCCGTCTCCTGACCCGACCCGCAACAGCCGTGGCGAGCTGCTCCTGGAGCACCGCGTCACTCCTGCAGCGCGCTGAGCAACCGTCGTGGACTACGGCAAGGTACAGCAGGAGAGAAGGCAGGATCTTCGCAGGAAGCAAAGGAGTCGCTTCGCCGCAATCCTGTTCTTCTGCGCCCTGGCGGCCACCGTCGTCCCCCTGATCCGAAGGGAGGTCAAGAAGGAGGAGTTACAGGCCAACGCCACGGAGTTCCTTAGCCTCCTTCAGGCCGGTGACGTGGACCTGGCCTGGGCCAGAGGCCTGAAGAAGTCTCTTCGGGAACAGCACGACATATCGGAGTTCAGCGGCATCATCCAGCACCTCCACGACGTGAAGGGAAAGCTCAACACCTGGGAATTGACTCGCTATGCCTCCCAGCCTGATGGAAAGCCCTACGAGTACCTGGTCTACCGGTTGAACCTGGACCGAGGACTGGCGACTCTCCATCTGGCCCTGCAGCTGGAAGAGGACACCTACAAGGCCAAGGCCTACCGCCTGGAAGCCCTGGGACTCTAGACTCTGGTAATTATCTTGTGGCACCCTTCTCCCCCCGCAACGGGGGTCAAAACACATGACCCGTGAGTCAATGGAGAAGGAGAAGAAAGAAATGGGCGAACCAATTCAAGAGTGTCCCTACTGCAAGGAGATGGTGAAGGCCAAGGCTATCAAGTGCCCTCGCTGCTACACCGTCCTGGACCGAGTGGCCTACATCCGGGAGAGCTTTGGGGGTACCGGCGCATGGCTGGCCAACCGGCTGGACTGGTCTCGCCGTCAGCAGAACAAGCTGTTTCTGGGAGTCTGCTCCTCCCTGGCGCAACGGACCAGTATTCCCGTCGCCATGCTCCGGGTCCTGTTCGTTTTCCTCGCCCTCACCGGCGGCCACGGAGTCCTGGTCTACACCTTGCTCTTCCTGTTGCTGCCGGAACCGCGGGTTCAGACTCCCGGTGGACAGTCCCGGAAAGTGAACGAGAACGAAGATCTCTTTGTCCCCCCGTCGGACGACTCCCATCAGGGACAGGGACCGGAACAGTTCTCCTGACCTGGGAATGAACAGACCGCTCGTGCCTCCTGCCAGAGTAGAATGCACGAGCGGTACGGCTGTCTGACGATGCCCGGAGCTGCCCTTACTTAGCCTGGATGCTGAGGCCGAAGGCACGGAAGTCCTTGGCGGCTCGGGCCATGACCTTTTCGGGACCAGTGGCCTTCACGAACCAGGGACCGGAAGGAGCCTCGGCGATGGCGCCGAGCATCCTGTAACCCGGCTTGGCGGAATCGCCGCTGCCCATCATCATCATGCTGGCCTTCATGGTCCCCGACAGGTCAACGAAGGTGACATCGATGTCTCCGGCCTTGGCCGTGTCGCGCTTGGCCACGTCGGAGGACTTCTTCCCGTCAGGCTGCTCGAACTGCATGTACCATCGTTCGATGTTGGCCTCCACGTCGCCTGCCTGGGGCCCGAAGTAGAAGATGGCGCATACTCCGTCCTCGACGGCTTCATCGCCGGAGGGCAGGCCGAACTGGGCCTTGCGCATGGACGAGGAGGGAGACTGGACCTCCCAGCTGGAAGGTACCTGGAAAGTGACATCTCCCAGGTCGATCTTTCCCTTGTCCAGTGCCGGAACGGCTCGCTTCAGCGCCTTCTCCAGCGTCGATGCCGAGCCGGCCGGATTCATGGGAGCCCGAGGGGAGGCCGTTCCGGAGCCGGCGGGGCCCATGGGCGCCTGGGCGGCTGTTCCGGAGCCAGCGGGTGCAGCCGTCTCAGCGCTACCTGACCCGGCGGCGGGGGCGATGGGAGGATGGCCTTCGGGCAGTTCATCTTGCGCCAGCACAGGGATCAAGAATGTAAGACTGACCAGTATGGCGATCAGGCCGATGCGGCCGAACTTTGACGACTTCATGAACGTGACTCCTTCGATTGGGCGACCTCCAGTGAGGCAGCAGGGAAGCAAGAGGGTTTTCCACTATTGCACGGGTCTAGCGACGAATCAACTGGCTGTGGGACGACATCTCCTGCGTACCGGAGGTTGAGAGAATACGTCCCGGCAGCTCTCTGACGAACTGTGAGCAGAAACGCCGCAAACTCGGAGCCAGTTTTGCCCGGGTCGGCCAAGAAAGGCCCAGGACGCGGCGACGAACAGGGAGCAGCTTTCTCGGGATCTTGCGCTGGAGCAAGCTCCTCCCCCCCGTTCGCCCCACTATGGATGCCCGCATCCAGGACGACTGAATGGCCGGGTCTTCCCGATCCGCTCGTCCTGAGCTTGTCGAAGGATGAACGGAGCGGGCGACCATATCGTCTGAGCCTTCTATGAGAAGGCTCCTCCGTGTCAAGTATTAGAGAGTGGCTGTCAGTTTGGGGTCACCCCCTCTTGAGGACAGACCAAAGAGCGGGAGGGAACCTGCTTGAGAAGCGACGTCACCTGTAACCCAAGACGAGGGAGCAGCTTTCTCGATCAGGGGACCCCCTACGGGACATGCACCCCGACGAGCACCTCTACTGGACGCCGGTACAGGGGGGGGGATATGTTGGACCCTCCATGAACCTCGCCCTCAAGCTACTCGTTTCCCTTCTGGCTGGCCTGCTGGTCTTCGCCGGCATGGGCTACCTCCTGGACTGGGAGAAGACCCTGGCCGCCCTTACGACCCTGGATCTGGCCTACCTGCCGCTCATCCTGGGACTGGCGATCCTCAACTACCTCTTCCGGTTCATCAAGTGGCACTACTACCTGAAGATCCTGGGCCTGGAAGTCCCGGTGGGGACCAGCTGGGCCATCTATGTCAGTGGCTTCATGATGGCTGTGACTCCGGGAAAGCTGGGTGAGGTGGTCAAGTCCTTCCTGCTGAAGCGCATGTATGGCGTCAAGATGCGGGTCACGGCGCCGGTGATCCTCGCCGAGCGGATCACCGACGTGATCTCCTTGCTGGTCCTCTGCATGGCCGGAGCCGCCACCCTTCGCTACGGCGAACGGGCCCTGGTGGCCACGGCGGTCGTGACAGTCCTGGGACTGACGGTCCTGTCCTCGAGACGTCTGGCGACGCTCTGTATCTCGGCCTGCGAGAAGATCCCCGTGATCGATCGTGTAGCTCACAAGTTTCACGATGCCCACGACTCCATGGCGGTCCTCATCGCGCCTCGGCCGCTGATCCTGGCCACGCTGGTCAGCATCCCCGCCTGGGCTGCGGAGGGAGTGGCCTTCTACATGATATTCGTCGGCATGAACTCCTCCGGTGCCGGCGCCGGGCCACCTCTCACGGGGGCCATATTCATCTATTCCTTCAGCACTCTCGTCGGAGGCCTGTCCATGCTCCCCGGTGGTCTCGGCGCGGCGGAAGCCGGACTGGCAGGACTGGCTGTGGCGCTCTTCTCCGTTCCTTCCGGCCTGGCTGCGGCGGCAACGCTGGTGGTCCGGATCCTGACGCTCTGGTTTGCTGTCGGCCTCGGACTGGCCACCTTCGCCTGGAACCGCCAGCGCTTCGGAATTGGATTCGACGACGTCGCCAGCGCCAGTGAAGATTGATGCGCCAAGCCGCTCCGCCCCTCAGGGAGAAGCGGGAAGGCTGAGGCCCCGGGTCACCGAGATGAGGCGCCTCTTACGGTCGATACCGGCAGCGGACACCTGAGCCGTGGGAACCCGGTTCCGTTCGCTGTCGACGGCACCGACCAAGATCGGACGGTTTTCCCGCACACTTCAGATGTTGGAAAACCGTGCAAGATCCTGCCTGCATCGGTAACCTGGACAAGTTGGGGCACGTCACAAGTGTGCGGAAATC
>JAJFLN010000253.1 GCA_021772705.1 Candidatus Cloacimonadota bacterium
CCATTCCTTCGACGCAGGCGAACGGGGGATCACAGGCCATCTGAAAGCCCTGCTGCGGATCCGTCACAAGGCGGTCTCCAGTCTGGGAATCTCTGTCCCTGCGGGAACGGACTCTCTCACCCTGATCCGGCCCGGGAACTGGAAGCTTCGAGACCCGGGACCCACTCGAAGGTCCAGAATGGCCCAGATCCTCATCCCCGAGAGTGTTCGGGGAGACCATGTCCTGGAGATCGAATACTCTCTGGGCTCGGAGTCGTCGGGTTACGACGGCTTACTCCCGCCCGTCAGTCTTGACGAAACCGTCCGAGAGGGCGGCTTCATCGCCGTGACCCGCAGCGCCAATCTGGCTCTGGCATGCACGGCTCCGGCGGACATCACCGCCGTGTCACCGGCAGACCTGCCCCAGCCGGTCAGGGGGTGGCTGGGGCAGTCCGATCCTCTCTTCCTGTTCCGTACAGCCGGGGCGCCCCGCTCGGTCCACTTGAAAGGTCACAGGTATCCCGATGCCCGGGTGCTGGCCGCCATCGTCGATCGGGCCGAAGCCTGGATGATTCACGAGTCCTCCGGCGAGCGCATTGGCCGGATTGTCTACCGTCTGCGAAGCAGCGGCCTCGGCTCAGTGACTGTCAACCTGAATGGCATGGCCCGACGAGGTCTATTCCTGAACGGCAAGACACCTGTCGCCAGCGAATCCCCCGATGGAATCCGGATCTCTCTGGCGGGAATCGAGCCGGGCCAGGTGGCGTCGCTGGATCTGAGATTTCGCGGCACCGCCCCCCCCCTGGGCGCCTCTGGCGCAGCCCATCTTCGGCTTCCAACGATCGATCTGCCCATCCGGCAGCTATTCTGGGACATCTATCATCCCGAGGAGTTCACATTCACGGATCACGGAGGAACGGGGGGTACGGAGGCTCGATCGGGGGACCGCCTCTCCTTCGCCGCCACTCCCGACCTGGCCTGGTCCGTTCCACCGGTGCGGATGCGTGCCCTGGGACTGGACAGAGGCACCACTCCGGAGTCGACCTCTCTCTACCTGGCGTCGCCTCTGTCGGCCTACCCCCTGCTCATGCTCCTCCTCTTCGGTGGATTCCTGGGCCATGTGGCTCGCCTGCTCCTGATCGAGGGAAGAGCCTTCGGAACGGCTGCCGCTTCGGCCGCCCTGGCCACCTTCCTTCTCGCCGAGTACGGCCCGGCCTATCCAGGTAGCCCGTCGGCCCTGGTGGCCGGCTTCGCCATCTATGTGACCATCGCCTTCGTCGCCGCCATTGGCCGGAGTCTGACGGGTCCGAAACCCCCTCCCTCGAAGAAGAAGGAGCCCGATGATCCTCCCGAGAGCGGGCCACCGGAGAACGCCAGGGCCGGGGAAGAATCAAGCCACTCGGAAAGGGGTGAGGCCAATGGGAGCTGAAAGATGGACCGTCGCCGCCATGATCTTCCTCCTTCTGGGTGCTGGAAAGCCCGGCGAAGCCGGTCAGTACGCACTGGAAAGCCAGGCCATCGAAGCAGAACAGGCGCAGCAGGAGCAGTACCTGAGACAGCGATTGATGCAGAATCGGGTCAATCTGCAGAGCAGCTTGCAGGGAAAGGACAGGCCGGCAAATGGCCCCGCCGGCTCAATGGACCTGAACTCGCTGCTGGATGCCAATGTGGTGGGCGAGCCGATGCTGAAGGGCTTCTCTTACCAGGACGACGATCTGGTCCTGGACGGCATCGAGAGACAGGAACGAGTCGCTCCAGGCCGAGATTCGAAGAAGCTGAACCTGAAGGGGAAACTGCGGTCGCCTAGCTACAAGCGGTTCGACATCTACGTGCCCTACACCGGCGCTGCTGCTGTCCCGGTCCCGGGAGAGAAGGGGTTCATCAGCCAGCGCCAGCTAGAGATGCTTCGTGAAACACGGGCGACCCCTGAGCCGGACAAGATGGCTCCCACAGCCCGTTGCCTGGAAGCGGAGTACGACATCCGGATTCTGAGACAACGGGCACAGGTCACTATGTCGCTGACAGTGGAGCTCGCCGGTGAGGGCTGGAAGACTCTGAAGATCCCCCTCGACCCTGCAGTACCCACATCCTGGCGCTACGACCGAAACGAGCCGAACAGCGAGCTTGTCACCTTCGACAAGAGCGGCTCCCTGGCGTTGTTCCGGTTCTCCGGCTCTGGCAGACATGCGCTCGAATTGGAACTCATGGCCCCCTGCTCGGGCAACTCTCGAGAAGGCCGGTTGTCTCTGGCCAGCTCGCCCTCTCCCATCACCCAGATCCGGATGAACGGCATCGCCCGGACATCGGAGGTCATCGCCGCCGGTCCCGTACGCCATCGCCGTGGCAAGCATCGAATCTGGCTCGGCCCATCAGCCCCGGTTCAGCTGTCCTGGCGCCCTCGGATCGCCCTGCCAGGTATCTCCGATGGACCGATCGTAACAGCCACAGACGATCGGGAGCGAGTCACGGTGGACTCTTTCACCGTCCTGTCGCCGGCCATCAATCACGTCGGCATGACCTGTCTCGCCCGGTTCACCGTCTCCCGAGTCGGAACCCGGACTCTCAGGTTCAGCCTTCCCGAGGGCTACGACTTCCTGTCGGCCAAGATCACATCGGGCCAGAAGGTCGCCGGCATCAGTCGTCTCGACATGAATCAGCTCGCCGTTAGATTGAAGGAACGAACCCGTGGCGAGGTCACTCTCCACATCGAATCTGAGCTCCTGATCGCCGATTCCTCCTCCGAGAGTCTCCAGCTGGTGACTCCGCGATTCCCGGGAGCCGAGAGAGAGACGGGCCATCTGGCCCTCCTTCCGGAGCCGGGAACCGATGTCAGCCGGGGGACGGCTCGGGGAGTCCGCGCCATTGATCTGAAGGAGCTTCCCGCCTTTGCCAGCCCACTGCGCCAACCGGCACTCTCCCTGGTTCATGCCTTCCAGAGGCCCGGGTTCGAGCTCTCGGCGGTAACCCAGCGCCGGCAACGGCTCGAGGTGGCCCGCCTCGACGCACCTCGCGCCAGTGCCCAGACACTGATCACCGACGCCGGCCGCAGCCTGACTTCCATCACCTACCAGATCCGGAACAGCCGGGAGCAATTCCTGGAGCTGGGATTACCCGTCGGCGCCGAACTGGAATCGGTGACCGTTGGCGGCCGGCCCGTGAAACCCGCCCTGAGTGGAACCTCGAACCTGCTCGTCCCCCTGTCACCCTCCAGCCGTTCCGGCCGGGGACCGATCGCGGTTCCCGTCACCGTCGTCTACGGGTCCTCGACTCCTCCCCTCTCACAGTACGGTAACTGGAAATCGGCGGTACCCAGGACCTCCGTTGCCGTGGAAGACATGCTCTGGCAGGTCCATCTGCCTGGCAGCTACCGGTTCTTCAGGACCGACGGAGCGTTCCGGGAGTCCAGCCAGAGCCATTATCCCGCTCCGGGGAAGGACAAGCTCGAGAGGCAACATGCCGGTCGCAAGGCGAGCCAGCAACAGAGGTTCGATGGAATGATGCCCAGGGACTCCCCGGCGCCCCCACCCTCTTCTGCCTACCGCAAGGGACTGTTCGGACTCTCGGCGCCCATTCCGGCGACCCACAACAGCAAGACCTACCGGATTCGATTGATGAAGGCAAACGATCCCCCCCCGGATCTGGAGATCTTCTACGCCCACAGAGACCTGAGCAAGACCGTCCAGGTCACACTCTGCTACCTGTCCTTCCTGGTGGCTCCCCTCCTGTTGCTTCCCCTGGGAATGGCGGGACGGATTGCGGGCCTTTGCCTGGCCCTCGCCGTGGCAGGCAGCGGCTCTCTCGCGTCCAGCTATCTAGGCATCGGGCCAGAATCCATCGGCCCGGGATTCCTCAGTGGTCTGGGCCTGGCCCTGGTATACTGGCTCTTCTGGTTCCCCAGGCGCCGGTGGATGGCCTCCTCCTCCACTGTCGCGCTCTTGGCGTTCCTGTCAGTCGCCGAAGCTGCAACGGGATCGGGAGCCCTGGACGTTGGCGGGCACCCGGCGGGAGAGGCAAGACACTCTGAATACCGAAGATCCAGCACCATCCTCGTTCCTTTCAAGGAAGGGGAGCTGGGCCGTCACCTCCAGTCCCTTTCGGGCAAGGTCCTGGTGCCCTCGTCCCTTGTTGACCAGGCCCGGGCACGTGACCGAGAGAAGCCGCCGACGGATCGACTGAAGCCCCCGGTAGCCTACTCCGTGATCGGAGCCAGCCTGGAGGGCGACATCGCCGGGGACACGGGCCACTTCCGGATCGAGTTCCTGATCGATGTGCTCCAGGAAGGGGCTCACTCGATCGACCTGCTCGATGGCGAAGTGGCAGTGAGCGAAGTCTGGGGAGACGGAAAGCTGACGGCCTCCGGCAGCCGGGCCTACCTGGACCAGGAGATTCGCCAGAGCGATGTGGTTCTGGAGAACCTGAGCCGGAAACGGTCCAGAATTCCCATCCTGCCGGCCCAGCTTCGCATCGGCGTCCACCTTGAGGGGACGGGCCGAAAGTGGATCGGCCTGGAAGTCATCCAGCGCAAGCCCTTCCGCTTCCGGATTCTGCCTGCCGTGGCCTGTCATGCCGTGTTGACCTTCGATCAGGAGGGCGTCGACGCCGATCTGAGCGGGGCCCTCAAGGGGCATGTCACGAGCCGTCGGGGCCAGACGATTGTCACCGCCGACCTGCAACCCGGGGGGCTGTTCCAGCTCTCGGGTTATGAGGCCGCTCCGGTGAAACGGATGCCGGACAGATCCCGCACTCGAGAGGCCCCGGCTCCGAGAACCGGAACGGCGCCGGCGCCACCGCAGCCGAAGCCCGCCGAGCGCCAGCCCTTCGTCAGTGCCCGGCTCAGGACCGATCTCTCGGTCGGAGAATCCCTGGTGAAGGGATTCTCCGTCATCGACTACGAGGTCAATCGAGCCCGCGCCAAGACCCTCCATCTGGACGTGCCGGAAGGGACTCGAATCCTGAAGGTGACCGACACCCGGGGCAGGAGTCTGCCCGTTCCGAGGCTGCCGGAAGCCTCCGATGGATTCCACTCCGTCACGCTTCCTTCCCCCCCGGGCTTTCAGAAGAAGATCCAGATGGTGCTCCACTTCGAACTGCCTTTGAAGGACGGGCAGACCACCTTCCAGGCACCCATCCCTCGCACCGGGCGGACCGAGTTCGAGGCCGGGCACGTGACGGTTCAGCGTGACGGCCCGGTGGGCATCAAGAGCGGCCGTCTGGAGAAGATCGAGTCCATACCGCCGGAGCGCCTCCCCTTCGCCACCTCGCCAGCCACCTCCCTGGCCTTCGAGTACTCCCGCCGGGGAGCCGTCCTGGAACTGGAGGTCACCCGTCACGATGAATCTCAGATGGCGACGGTGGCTCTTGACGGCCTGGCCGTCTCGACAGAGTACGCCGAATCGGGCGGCGCCCTGACACAGGCCGAGATATCGGTCCGCCGAAGCTCGGGCAGGTTCTTGCGAATCAGACTTCCCGAAGGCTGCGATTTCCTTCGAGCCTATCGGGGAGGTGTCGAAGTGGAAGTCTCGGCAGCGGAGGACGGCGCCCTTCAACTGCCACTGGACGTGGCCCGGTCCGGTAGTTTCCAGTCGACGGTGCTGCGGGTGGAGTATCGAGGCCCGGACTTCAAACCTCAGATGTACGGTCAGTTTCAGTACGAACTTCCCAGACTGGACTTGCCCGTCACCGGAAGTGGCGCCAGCTGGGTACTCGCGGCGCCCAACGGCTATCGCTTCTATCCCGACGTGGGCCACCTCGAAGGCTCGGCGGATATCCTGGGCCTGACGGGAAAGCGGAGGACCGGACGCGGAGTCTACCTCCTGGGCCCCGGCGACAGGGTGACATTCGCTGTCCGCTTCCTGTCCCGGGTGCCGACTTCGCTGGTGGAGATCTGCCGAAACGTGATCGGCTTGCTCTGCGGCGCAGCCCTGGTGGTCATCATCGATGGCAGCCTTCCCGGCGCCCTCGCCGCGGGTCTGCTGGTGTTTGCCCTCTGCTGCGGCTCCCTCGGACTGTTGCGGGCTCTCTACCCGCCGGTACAACCCGGGATCTATGCGCTGCTGATCGGCATCGTTTCAGGCATCCTGATCGTGCTCTTCTTCCGGGTACGCAATCTGTGGCGCTGCTGGCGCGGCGTGGCCCTGTTGATCGCCGCCTCGGTGATAGGCACGCCTCTCTGGGCGGCCCCGGATGCTGTGCTGATCCATGCTGATGCCGAGCAGGTCGGCACCCTCCTCTCGGGGGGGGACTGGCATCTCTTGCCCGGCAAGGAGCTAGAGAAGCTGCTGAGGAAGCTCGAGACTCCCGAGGCGGAAACGGAGACCCCGCCGGCCCGCCCCCCCGTCCCGTTGCTGGCTCGAGAGGCGGCTCTGGAAGTCAAGATTGGCCCCGATGAAGCGCTGGTTCAGGCAATCTACCGGTACGAGGTACTGGAGGACAGAGTCCATGTGATCTCCATGCAGTCCCCGGGTCCCCTGGAGTACTTCCGGATCGATGGCCAGCGGGCCGACGTGACCGCCCATCCTGACGGTCGACTGAAGACCTACCTGCGAGGCCTGGGCAAGCACGAGATCACCATGCGCTTCCGCCGGCCCGTCAGCCGGGTCAAGGACTCCGGCTGGGTCGAGTGGTGGCAGCCCAGGTTCCCCATGACCCGATTGCGAATGACCCTGGTCGGCACCGGTCGAGGAGTGGAGGTTGTGCCCGCTCTTCGAACCATCTCGGAGGAGTTCGACGGAACGACCCGGGCCGAAGCCGTCCTTAGAATGACCGGCAACGTATTCATCCGCTGGTTCGAGAAGGGCCAAGAGGTTACGGTTGTCGAGGCTCCTGCCGTGAAGGCCCGATACCAGGCCGACACAGCCACGGGCTACCGCCTGGAGGGCGACCGTCTCTCGGGTAAGACCGGGCTCAGGTACACCGTCACGCGGGGCGCCATCACGGGCCTGACGGTGGACCTAGGGGAGGGAACGGAGGTCATGAGTGTGACCGGTGGCTCCGTGAAGCACTGGGACACCGAAACCAGCGGAGCACTCAGAATCGACTTCGATCGTTTCAGAAACGGCACGGATCAGATCTGGATTGAACACGTCCGCCGAGTGCCCCGTCCCTCCGGGAGTTCGGGACCTTCGCAACTTCGAATCACCGTTCCCGGTGTCTCCGAGGCGGCTTCCCAGTCCCGAATCGTAGCTGTGAGAACAGGCCAACGAGTCGAGGTGGGCGTTCACAGCACGGGAGAGCTGCGAGCCATCGATCCTTCCGAGTTGCCCCAGTGGCTCCGATCCGGCGGCATTCCTCTCGCCTTCAAGGATGAGGGGTCCTCGTCGAGGCTCCGGTTGTTGCTGAGCCAGCGAGAGTCTCTCGACACGCCGGCCTTTGAGATACCCCGGATGTCTCTGTCCATTCTCCCTGGACCCGACGGCTGGCTCGTGAATCGCCTGGAGCTTTCAGCGCGAAACAACATCCGGCAGCACTTGCTGGTAAAGCTGCCTGAAGGCGCCGTGCCGCTCGACTGCAGGATTCAGGGTGAACCGCGAAAGCCCGGCGTCACTCCCGACGGCCTGCTGGTTCCCCTGGTCCGCTCCACCGGTATGCCGGATCAGCTGGCTGCCTTCCCCGTGGAGATCACCTACGTCACCCAGGTGCCCTTGCCAGCGGGAGCCATGGGCTCCTGGAAATTGCCGATGCCACGGCTCCATGACGTTCCCGTGGCCCGCCTGGACGTGAACGTGTCGAGCCCCAGAGGCCGGAACCTGGCCCTGTTGTCGGACTCTCTCCGGGACAGTCGTGCCGAGCGGCCCGGAAGACGCATTTCCCGGGTCGTGAGCCGTCTGGCCAAGCTGGCCAATCCCCTGGGCTGGGCTCGGTCGGCCGGGCTGGGCAGCATGGCGCTGATGAAGGCCCCCATGCAGGAACGAGCTTCTCTTGCGAGCAATGAAGTCTTCAGGGAGGTCTCTGACACCAGACGAGTGGAATCGGCCAAGGTCTCCCGCAGGAACCGGCAGAAGCCCCGCCGGCCCGAGAAGAAGGCCAGACCCCAGGCCCCGGGTAGAAGTGGAGGCCGACGAGGCCTCGAACTCAGTGGAGATGACTTCGAAGCCGACGAGATGCCGGAGGAAGAGCTCTCCTTCGCTGACGCGGCCCCGGCCACCTCCACTCCGAAGCCGACCTCCGTGTCGGAGAGCAGCTTCTTCGGAGGCAAGGGGGCCAAGAACAAGGAACAGGCACGCAAGCAGGACGCCTACCTGGCTCTCCAGAACTCTCTGGGAGACCGGGGAGCCCTTCCGGTGGGCATCCGCAACAGCGTGGGCACCGTGCCCGGTCTGTGGCTTCAAGGCTCCCTCTATCCCGCCGGTGGGACGCCGTCTCATCTCGAACTGCTGGTCTACGATCAGTCCGTCCGTCAGGTCGTCGAGCTGGGGCTCGTGCTCTTCACGTTCTTCATGACCATGTTGACGGTCCAGTGGGCCATCAGACGGAGCTGGAGACTGCCGTTCTTCCTCGTTCTCCTCGGTCTGCCTCTCATCGGCCTGGCAATGGAGTGGCGACTGGGAGGCAACACACTGAGGTGGATCGGTTTCGGAATGCTACTGGGTCTCCTGGGCGCCCTGACCCGTATGAAGCGGCGTTCCACCGAACAGGATTCCTGAGGACTGAGTAGCCGAGATTTCCCACCCCGTTCGCCCCGAGCCTTCTCATAGAAGGCTCAGACGATATGGCCGCCCGCTCCATTCATCCCCTTCGGCGTAGCTCAGGACATGCTTCGACAGGCTCAGACGATATGGCCGCCCGCTCCATTCATCCCCTTCGGCGTAGCTCAGGACATGCTTCGACAGGCTCAGG
>JAJFLN010000254.1 GCA_021772705.1 Candidatus Cloacimonadota bacterium
GTTTTCGTGTGGAGAGGTGAGATGCTGAGCACAGGGGTGCCTGGGTCCGACTCTCAGGCAGCTACTCGACGCATCAAATACGATTCTCCCAAAAGGACCTCCGTGAGCTCTGCGAGCTCTGTGGGCGACCTGTAACTTCCCAAGTCATCGCAGCAGAGCCACCCCTGGGCGACATGCACCCTGAGGCCCGGAAGCGCTGCTCACTCCCTGATCTGGCTGTTCCCCTCTTCCTCGAAGGTGATCCGGAACCTGGCATATCCGTCCTGGAAATTCGAGTAGAGGACCAGCAGGGTCCCGTCGGCTTCGAATGCGATGTCCACGAACTCGAAGGAGTCCGCCGGCCCGGCCCGGAACAGGTGGCGCAGGTTCACCGGCGAGGTCATCAGTCTGCCGCTGCCGTCGAGCACTCGCAACAGAGAGGACTCGCCGTCCAGTACCCAGAGCTGGCCGGCGGGATCAACGGCCAGGCGGACAGCCGCCGAGGCGCCTCGGCAGCGATACCGGTCCGTGACGATCAGTTCCGGGTTGATCCGGAGGATCTCCTCCGACAGGATGTCGACGACGTAGAGGTCACCATCCTCGCCGGTGGCCATCGATCCCGGCACGGGGATCGGGAGCCTTCCCCGCTCCTCTCCGCCGGGACTGAAGAAGAGGAGTTCCGGCCACTTTCCTTGTCCCGTGTGGCTCGGCTCATTGAGGTCGATCGGGCTGATGGCGAATCCGCCGGAGGCGGGAGTCCGGCTGATGTCCAGTATCCCGGGAACGGGAAGATCGTCGTGGCGGCGAAGCAGAGTACCGTCGGGACCCATGACCCAGACCGACCGCCCCCGGCCCATGGCGAGGTAAAGCTGGCCCGGTTCGGGACCGGCATCGAGGCCGGCACTCTCGAAGTGGTCGTACTCGATCAGTGGAAACCGATCTTTGCCGGGAAGGCCGGGCAGGCCGACTCGACCTCCGGCCTCGTCGAATGCCAGGAGAAAGGGATCTCCGGTGGAGAGCACCCAGGTCACACCCTCGAGGCTAACGATGCTCCTTGGCAGTCCTTGATCTCTCCGGGCCCAGGTGGTGCCAGCACCCTGACGCTGGAGGTGCGGGTCCAGTCCCTGACGAGCCGTCGGGAGGGTCAAGGGTCCTGCCTCCTCAGGCAGCGTCCTCCGCAGGTGCCGGCCTGGTACGGGCCGGAAGGACGCGTCAGTTCCGGGAGCCCAGGTCAGGGTCATCGGCGAGCCGCCAAGGTCCCTGATCTCCACCGGTTGAAACCCCTCTTGAAGGAGCAGTCCCTCACGGGCTGGCAGGTCTCGCGGGACCGGGAGTCCGCCCACGGTCAATCTTGCCTTGTCATCTCCGGCGATGCGGAATCGATACCGATCCGAACGAGGAACGTAGAGAAAGCCGGTCCCGCTTGTCTCGCCTTCAGTGAGCCCACGGTCAGCCTGCAGGACGGCACGGGGAACGATCCATGCCTCGACCTCGAGTCTCTGCCCTCGGAGTCCCGTGGCCTTCAGGAGCCGCGACTCGCCTCCTGGAACCCATCGGCGGATCCGATCTCCCAGAGGTCCTTCGGGTAACAGATAGGCCACCGGTTTGTCTCCATCGGGAACGTCCCAGGGGTTACCCGCCGGGAAGGTGGAGATTTTCAGGGTGGTGCTGAGCAGATCCAGGGCCGGCGACAGGGCCCCCACGGGGTGGGTTGGCTCCCAGCAGAGAGAGGCTGGAATGACCGGAGCGGCCTCGGGGTGCAGGCTGGCGGCGGCGCGCAGTGTGGCCGTCACATTCCAGCGCCACTCTTCCTGGAAACTCTCCATCCAGGTCTCCATCGACGAGGGCCATGCCAGCAACACGGGCAGCAGGAATGCCGCTCTCAGGAGGATCGGTAATCGAGGGTGGCGAAGGCGCGCTGAGCCTTCCAGCCGGTGCCAGGCCAGAGCCGCCAGCAGGAAGAGGAAGGGGAGGGTGACCAGGAATCGCCGCGGTTCGGCGGAGTCGAAGCCGGCTGCGACGATCACGCTGGGAAGCTGGCCGATGAACAGGACGGAGGTCGTCAGGGCGGCGACGGCGGGCAGCCGTTTCCGTTCGAACCAGAGTTCCACGATGCCGGCGAAGATGAGGGCGCTCACGAGCCCGCAGGTGAGAGGCAGACCGATCCAGTCACTCCTCCAGGCTCCGGCGAGGACGGCTCCGGTGCCCTGAAGGTTGGACAGGATCTCCAGGAAGGGGTTCTGCACCTCACCATTGAGGACACTCACCTCCAGGATGTGAGACAGAGACCGTCCCGGATGAGCCAGACCCTGGATGACCAGCGGGGCGACGGCCAGGGCGAACATCCCTGGGAAGCAGACTGCCAGCCGCGTGGGGACCAACCGGAAGATGCAGGACAGGAGCAGGGCAGCCATGAGGGCCAGGGCCGAGAGCCAGCAGGCGACGTAGAAGTAGCAGCCCGCACCGGCCATCAGTCCCGCCGCCAGGAGCCAGCGCCCATGCCGTCGCGTGATGCCGAGGAACAGGAGCAGCGCCGCAGCCGTCGTGAAGGGCAAGGTGAAGCCCTCCGGGTTGCCTGTCCGTGTCTGCCTCGCGACCCCTGGCGAAATGGCCAGCAACCCCGACGCGAGCGCTGCCGGCCAGGGGGGGACAGCCGATCGGAACAGTCCGTAGCAGATGGCTGATACTGGTGTTGCCAGCAAGGCGTTCGGGAGCCGGTATGCTTCCAGTCCTCCCTGGAGGTAATCGACCAGGGAACCCTGAATCACATAGGGCAGCGTCTCCATTTGCTCTTCGCCCTGGAAGAGCAGGGGCCGCCAGGGGTGACCCTTGAGCTGCTGCTGCCAGAGCCGGTAGTTGATCCCTTCGTCCCACCCGACCTCCGTGGGCCATCGATCCAATCCGGGCAGATGGACCGCACCGGAGAGGACCAGCAGCAACAGGACCACGCGCCAGTCCTGAGGACTCCACGGCGGCAGCTGGTCTGTTGAGTTCTCGACGTCGCGCTCCCCGAGACGCCAGGCGGCCCAGGCCGGTAGGAGAAGGGCCACCAGGCCCAGTCTCAGCCAGGGCTGGCTCTGCTGAACCGGTATCCCCGTGAGGATGGCGATCAGAGCCAGACAGAGGAGGAAGGGCAGGTTTCTTCGGAGGCTCATCAGGTCGCGTTGCGGCTGAGTCGGACTGCTGGTTCCATGCCGGACAGGGTCTTGAAGTGCGCGGGCTTCATGGGATTAACTGACCCGGAAGCAGAATGACACAGTTGACCCCCCCGGCCAGGTTGAATGTCTCCATTGCCGTCCTGATGGTCGCCTTGTTACTACCGCGGCTAGCTCTGTCGGAGGGAGTTTCGGCGCCGTCCACAGGCCCTATCCCGGCAGGGGCACCGGATCAGGTTCTCGACGAGGCTCGCCGTCTGATGGACCAGGAGAGACACCGGGCAGCGAGAGATCTCCTTCAGTTGGCGCTGCAACGGGACCCTGGCGAGCCGGGTTTGATCCTGGGACTGGCGGAGTTGAAGCTAAGGTTGAGAAAGCCTCGAAGGGCCCTGGAGCTGGCATCGGAGGCGGAGCGGGCCCTGGGGTTGCACGGCGATCTTCTGGCGGTTCTGGCCCAGGCCAGCCTGGATCGTCTCGACCTGCCTCGGGCGGAGAAGGCATCTCGCCGCCTGACGCTGCTGGAGCCCGGTCTGCCCAGGGGGGCATGCTGGCTCGCAAGGACATTGGCTCACCTGGGCCGCTGCGAAGAGGCGGCAAGAGTGCTGGAGCCATGGACCCGGTCCCATCCTGAAGATCCACAAGTGCTGGTCGCCCTCGCAGTTCTCCGGGATCACTCCGGAGATCGGCAGCTTGCCCTCGCGCTCCGTCGCAGAGCCGTGGCCGCGGGAGCCAAGGAGACAGGCCAGTGAACCCGGGGATCGGTGTGCCGCGGCGGCGGCCAGATCCCGAAAGTCTAGGAGCCCTTCTAATGAAGATATCAGAGTCCGCTTGTCCCATCGTCAGAGGCCCCGAGACGTCAGCGGCCCTGCTGTTCGGGCGTATCCAGGGGGCCGGCTTGCTACTGGTCTGTGTCCTGGCTCTGGCCGCACCTTGCTTGGCGGAGTCGACCCCCACCGGTGTCCTCCACGAGGAAGTCCTGCCTGGAACTGACTGCACGGCCCTGGCTGCGGACGGGCCGGCACTCTGGATCGGCACTCGCTCGGAGGGGATCATTCGTCTTTCCGGCGGCGGGGAGACACGCTGGCCCGCCGGAAAGGAAGGCCTGCCAGCGGGGGAAGTGAAGCAGCTGCTCGCCGCCGACGGAACCCTCTGGGCCCTGTTCCGGGACGGAGGGCTTGCCCGGCTGTTCCAGGATCGCTGGGAAACCCCGTCGCCGCCTCCCGGGACGGTGCGCATGACCGCCCTCAGGAGCGGCGTTCTTCTGGCCGCCACCGACGCCGGCCTGGCAGAGCTTCGGGAGGGCCGGTGGCTCGTCCGGGACAGCTCTGGACCCATGATCGCCGTGGCTGTCAACGAGGATCGCCAGGTCTGTTACGTCTCGGCTGCCGGGGAGCTGATCATCGAGGAACAAGAGACTCTGAGGCGCCGCCTGATTCAGCCTCTGAAGGGCCTCTCTCTCGAGAGTTTTCTGGTCCTCAATGACCGGATACTCCTGGGGACCGATTCAGGTCTGCACGAGTATCGCACCGATGGCGAGATGGCCGGTACCCTCGATCACGGCATTCCTCCTGGCCCTCCCTCAACCGTCACAGCCATGGCGGGATTTGGACCTTCTCTACTCCTGGGTACCGATGGCCAGGGAGTCTTCCTTCGCCGGTCTTCGGCGTGGAGAGCCCTGGACAAACCCCGGCCCGACGAGGGAGTCGTGGCGGTGGCCATGACAGCGGGCTACGCTGCTGCGGCCACCTCAAAGGGAGTCCGGATCTGGCCTCTGTCCCCGGGGGCCATGTTACCCACAGGAACGTTTGCCGTTCCCCACGAGGCCGCCGCCGATCCCTCCGGGGAGCCCGAAAGCTCGAGGGACCTGATCCACCAGGGCGATCCGGCCGTTTTCCATCCCGAACGCCTCGGCCTGACCATCACAGCGCCCCTCCAGTTTCCCCGCTATCATCTCCGATCCACGGCAGCAGGAGCCGTGATGTCTCCACTCATCGAGCGGGGCAGTGTGCTCTTCCGGACATCCACTGTCTTTGGGGGCCGCGCCAGGGCCCTGGGAATCAGCTGCGAGTACTGTCACCCCGGGGGGAGCGCGAACAACAAGCTCTTCGTTCCCGGGCTATCGAGCAGGGCCGGAAACGCCGACGTATCCCACCGATTCTGGAATCCCGATGCAGAGAACTACCGGGCCGATCCCGTGGACATCCCCTCCCTTCGAGGAGCCAGAGCCACGGCGCCCTATGGCCGAGACGGACGGATCGGCAGTCTTCGGGAGTTCATCCGTCAGGTAATCGTCCTCGAGTTCGATGGACAGGAGCCGCTTCCGAAAGATCTGGATGCGCTCACGGCCTACGTTCAGGAGATGGACTTTCTTCCGAACAAGAACCTGGACAGGTTTGGACGCCTCGTGGCCGCCTCTGCTGAAGATGCCTTGAGAGGTCAGGAGGCCTTCGGACGAATCCGTCCGGGACTCGGGATGGCCAGCTGTGCCACCTGTCATCCTCCCTCGGCCCAGTTCACGGATCGAATGACTCACGGAGAGATCTCCGGCGGGCTCTACGACACTCCCGCGCTTCTCGGTAGCGGTAATACGGCCCCCTACTTCCACGACGGGCGCTTCCCGGCCTTGCGCGACGTGGTGGACCACTACAATCGCAAGTTCGAACTCGAGATGGACTCCCGGGAGGTGGCGGACCTGACGGAGTATCTGGAGCTCGTTGGCGCTGAGGATCAGCCTTACGTCAATCCCGAATCGCAATCGTCAGAACCGGCTCGAGAAGGCAAGTACTGAACTCGCCCGCAAGGCCCCAGCCTCATTGGCCGGGTGCAGCTTTCTCGTGATCTTGCGCTGGGACAAACTTCTTCCCGTTCGCCCCGAGCTTGTCGAGGGGCCGCCCCCTTCGACAAGCTCAGACGATATGGCCGCCCGCTCCATTCATCCCCTTCGGCGTAGCTCAGGACATGCTTCGACAGGCTCAGACGATATGGCCGCCCGCTCCATTCATCCCCTTCGGCGTAGCTCAGGACATGCTTCGACAGGCT
>JAJFLN010000255.1 GCA_021772705.1 Candidatus Cloacimonadota bacterium
TGAAGTCAGAAGCGGGGACCCACGCAGGTTCTCACGGGCAGCGCTCGAACCGCACCGATCCTCCCGCTTGGGTGACTCAGGCGCCGGTTGCCACACCGGACACGGGGAGAGAAACGGAGACGGCGATGAGACCCGGCAAGGGGACCTCGCCGGGTCTCTCGGTGTCGGAGCTGCTGGCCAGGTTTCCCGCGAAGCGATCGAAGGTGAAGGTGGAGCGCCCCGGCACTTCCGCCTCGAGGCCGCAGCCGATGAAGCTCCCAGGTGCATCACGAATCGAAGTCCCACAGCCCGGAGAAGTGGGCGAAGGGACCGCCGGTCCCGGTACAGTGGATCCATCACCTTCGACTCCTGCTCCTTCCTGGCTGGCTCCTTCGAGCTGAGAGGCAATCCGATGAAGGACATCTCCTGTACACTGCCACACCGTTTCTTCCGGGCCCTCGGAAACCGCCGACAGGACCGGGTCCTGCTTCTGGCTCTGTCGTCCTTGCTGTTCCTGGCCGGTGGCATGCCGCTGGCGGCACAGGAAGTGGCCACCATCAAGAGCCTCGAAGGGGACGTCACGATCCGTACGGCGAAGAGCCCTCGGTACAGGCCGGCGGCGGTGGGCGATGAGCTTCGCATTGGCGATTTCCTTGCCACCGACATCGAGTCCGAGGCCGTACTCAGCTTCCCGGCCGGAGCCGATATGCGAGTCGGCGAGATGACCCAGATGCGGCTCAACCAGATGTTTCTCGCCGAGGACCGTTCGGAGCTACAGGTGTTCCTCAGGACCGGTGAGGTGGAGACTCTGACTCCGGAGAAGACCTTGAAGCGGACCGACTTCTCGGTGGTGACGCCGACCTGCACAGCTTCCATTCGTGGGACACATCAGCTGGTGAAGCACTCCGATGGATTCGGTACGGACGTGAAGTTCCTCAAGGGATTCGGGTTCACCCGGTCCGCCATGGGGACTGTATTCAACCAGGTAGCCGGCCAGGCCGTGTCGGTTGACATGGCCAGTCAGATGGCCGGCCCCGAACAGGTTTCGCGCAACGCCGCCATCCCTGACCTTTCCCCGGTGGGCCGCGACGCCGTGGAGCGCAAGGTCTCGACCGGTTTCAACCGGGAGACCAATGTGCCTCCCGCTGATCCCTCCTCTCCCAGCGCCCTCGTCAACAAGGCCGCTCTGGAGGACCCAGCCAGGATCGACTTCAACATCCAGCGAGTGCGATAGCGCCTCGACCTGACTCTCACCCAGCCAATCCTCGATCTCCCACCCGGAAGATCCGCCGCAGCAGATGATGACTCTCCGTTCGACCCGACCACTGGTTCCATTCCCGCCGTTCCTGGACCGCTGCTTGCTGGTTGCCATCGTGCTCGTCCTGGCCGGCTCCTCCAGGCTGGATGCCCAGTCAGGGCCCTCGCTTCTGGACCAGGTCAGGCGTGTGGATCAAGAGCGGCGCCAGGATCTGGCCTATACCCAGTGGCTCGAGAAGCCGCCGCCCAGGTCTCACTACGAGTTCGGGGCCTGGACGGCGCCGTCGTATCTGACCCTCGATGACTTCGACACCAACTCCAGTGCGCCCGACAGCCTGGAGTCCCTCCTGCTGATCGATCAGAGGATCTGGTTCCGCTGGGACATGCCCAAGGGGGAGCAGGTCTATCTTCGAGGCCGCTACTTCCAGCTGTTGCCCAGCACGGCTCCCGGGGCGAGCAAGCCAACCCTGTTCGAGGAGGGCTGGAACCTGGACCTGGGCTACATGGACCTTCCCCTGGGGGACTCGAAGCTCCGTCTGGGAAGGCAGCTCATCTCCCTGGAAAAGGGACTGGTGCTGTCGTCGAACCTGGACGGCTTCGAGGTCACCTACAGGAAGAGTAACTGGACTACACGGGGATTCTGGGGAAAGACGCCGGATGCCACCAGCGATCTCGACTCTGTCGTGGGACGGAGCGATCGAGTCTTCGCGGGACTCCACGCTCAGATGGTGACGGAGGAGGACAAGAGGCACTTCGTCTACTTTCTGGACCAGAACGATCGGACCGGGACGGTCCTGTCAGGCCAGGGCCTCCGGTACGACTCGAGATACCTGGCCTTCGGCTCCGAGGGTGGGCTAGTCAAGGACTTCACCTACTACCTGGAAGGAATCCTGCAGTCGGGCAGCAGCTTTGACTTCGGTTCCGCAACGTCCCGGTCGGACATCGAGGCCTACGCCGTTCAACTCGAGGCGACCTGGAGGCCCGAGGTCTATCATCACCCCACCCTGTCGGCGGGGTTCTTCCGAGGCAGCGGCGACGTGGACCGGGTGTCGGTGGTGACGAGCGCCGCCGGCAACATCGGCGGCACTCCCGACGAGGCCTTCATCGGTCAGGGGCAGTTCGAGGGCGGGCTGGCCCTGACGCCCAGGTTGAGCAACATCGACGTCTATCGCCTGGGCGGCAGCTACAAGCTGAAGGAGCCGCCGAGGGAAGAGGACACCATCCTGCTTACCCTGCAAGGCTACTTCTACCAGAAGGTCGAGCCGGCGGGGCCTATCTCGAACATCCGGGCCACCCAAATCAACAGTGATGTGGGCACCGCCGTCGATGCCAGTCTCTCCTGGAAGATGGCTCACGACCTGACTGCTGTGTTCAAGGCGGGCCGGTTCTTCCCCGGTGACGCGTTCCCCGTGACGAACCGGGATCCGTCGACCATCCTCTTCGCTAACTTGACCTACAGCTACTGAGGCGATGTACCTACAACTCCGGTCCACACTTGTCTGTCTGATCTTGATTCTGCTTCTCGTGACCCTGCCAGGCTGCGGTGGAGAGGGAGCCGGGGATGGCAGATCCTCGGGCGGCTCGGGAGATGGCTCCGGAGCCGTCAACGTCGGGGTGGTTATCAACCCCGGTCCCGGTACGCCGATACCACCGGGAGGCCTCGATGTGAACGCCGTCCGGTTCATCCGGCTCACAGTGCTGAACGGCGCCACTCTCGCTGACGCACCCCTGGCCAGTACCAGCATCGATCTGCTGGTCGACGAGGTGAGGGAACCTCTGCTGCTGCCGGGAGTTCCGGCCGGGGAGTACCTGTTTCTCCTCCAGGCCCTGGACGCCAACGAGGCGGTGCTGGGGCAGGACACACGCCTGTTCCCCCTGGTGCCGGGTCTGACCACTCCTATCGACTCCGTCGTCGACCCGGAGGGGATTCGATTCCGCTTCCGGGGCGTGGTGCTTCAGGCAGGACCCGTGACGGCGACGCCGCCGGTGATCCGGCCCGGCCAGACCGCGGTGATCAGCTTCGATACGACCAATACCGGCGATGAGTCAGCGTCCAACGTCAGGCTCCGGATTAGCCTCACCCGGGGGGGCGCCGATGTGTCGGCCCTCTTCTCTGCTGCCGCGACTCCCCCATCGACTCGGATTCCCGCCGGGGATACCCGGAAGCTCTCCTTCGGCCTCACGGCGGCTGGCGGCGCCGCACCGGGCCCGGTCTCCCTGAACATCACCGTACTGGAGGGGGCCGGCAACGTGGGGGCCATCACCACCGGTGCGTTGCAGCTGAATCCGACTCTGGTGGATATCTCGGGACCCTTCGCCGTCACCGCCCAGGCCATGGCGTTCGCTGGTGAGACGTTCCGTGTCAGCGTGGCCGTGTCCAACACGGGACAGGCCGAGGTGCGGACCGTCGTCACGGACCTGGTCTTCACCGACCCGTCGGGGCTGACGGTGACGAAGGTTTCCCATCCCGATCGGGTTCCTGGTACCGGGTCGGCTACCTTCAACTTCGATGTGGCCATAGCAGCCGGTGCCGCTACGGGAAGCCGGACCTTCGCAGTGACCCTCTCAGGAGTGGACTCTTCCACCGGCCTGGCTGTGACTGCCAACCGTCCCGGTTCCGGAACGGTGCTGCTCGAACGCGCGGCCGTCTTGACAGTGACGAGTGTCGTCGCGCCTCCATCTGTAAACCGGGGCCAGAGTGTTCCCATCACCATCGGGCTGTCGAACAGCGGCAGCACCGTTGCCAGAATCGAATCCATCGTCCCCCTGTCGGGGTTGTTGACTCTGCAGGGCGGGGCAGCACTTCCCTTCGACCTTCCGGGAGGTGGCTCCTCGACTCTGACCCTGACGGGCGCCACTGCCCAGACGGCTCCCTTTGGTACCAGCGCCATTCAGGTGGAGGCCCTAGGCCGGGATTTGACGCGTGGAAATGCCCTGACGGCCAGCGGTCCCGCCAGCGGCAGCACGTTGGTGCAGACCACGGCCACTCTGTCTCTGGGAGACCTGGGACTGGAGAATCCCTTCGGCATCGACTCGGCGGGTCCCGCCATTCCAGTGACCTTCGCTGTGACGAACCGGAACCCGAACGGGGCGGCCCTTCGGTTCTCCCAGGCGCGCCTGACTCTCACGACCGCCAGCCCGGCTGACTCACACTATCGAGTCACGGCGCCGCCGGACCTGATGACTCGTTCCATTGCCGGTGGAACCACGGAGCGATTCGTCTTCCAGGTGGCGGCTCTGGCCACGGCGCCCAGGTTCGCCACCACCTTCCTTCAGGTCTCGGTGACCGCCGTGGACCAGAACGACGGCACCACCTCCGCAGTCTCCGCAACCGGGGCATGGTTCGTCCGGGAGGCCGCCGACAGGGTGCTGGGACAGACGGACCTGCGCTCTTCTGCTCCTAACCGATCCGCCATACCTTCGGCGTCTTCCATGAACTTGCCCCTCGCCGTTGTCAGCGACGGCACAGGCGTGGTGGTGGCCGACAGCCGGAACAACCGGGTCCTGGCCTTCGATAGCTTCGCCGCACCGGCGGCTACTCTGGTCCTGGGCCAGGCCGGTTTCACCACCAGCGGAAGCGGCGGAGGCGCGTCGGACCTCAGGGATCCGGGAGGCGTGGCAATTCAGGGGACCGGAATACTGGTGGCCGACACGGGCAACAACCGGATCGTCATTCACGACGGCGTCTTGGCCGCGCCTGTCTCGGGCCGCCCCGGCGATAGATTCCTGGGGCAGCCCGACGGGGTCAGCACGTCACCGAATCGCGGAGGCCTGGTGGCAGTCAACACTCTCTCGGCTCCCACTGGCCTTACAATGGCAGGCGCGAGCTTGGTGGTGGCTGATACGGGCAACCACCGGGTCCTGATCTTCCGGGACTTGGCTGTCCTGGCAACGGGAGCCTCCGCCGACGTGGTCCTGGGTCAGGCCAATGGGACCGTCGCATTGTCCAACCGAGGGGGGACCGCCGGGGCCGAGACTCTCTCGTCGCCCGCGGCCGTCGCCGTCACCGGCGATACTCTGCTGGTGGCGGACTCCGGCAACAACCGGGTCCTGATCTTCCCGGGTTTCGCGACCCTGACCAGCGGCGCAGCGGCCACGGGCGTGCTGGGCAAGGCGAGCTTCACGGACACCTCACCGGACAACGGGGCGGGCCAGACTGTGCCGACAGGACTCAATCGTCCCGAGGGGCTCGTCTTCTTCGGTGACAGACTGTACATCGCCGACACGGTGAACAACCGAGTCGTGGAGCACGTCTTCAACGTCAGTTCTCCCCCGGGCGCAGCTCCAGTCAGCGTCCTGGGCCAGCGGAACCTGGTGGAAGGGACGGCCAACAACGCCGTCTTCGCTCCCGTCGACGGGTTCTCCCTCTTCGCCCCCTCCGGTGTGGCGACACTGACGAGCGGAGCCGTGGTGGTGGCCGACACGGTCAACCATCGGGTGCTGCGCATTCCTCGTCCCTGAAGGCAGACCGTGATTTGTAACCGGAGTCTCCGCGGGGGGCCGAGGCGGTCAACGAGTCTACCCGCAGAAGGCTGGAACCGCGCCGGGGTGCATGTCCCGTAGGGGGTCCCCTGGCCTATTCCGGATCCGTTCGCCCCACTATGGATGCGGGCATCCATAGTAGACGATATGGCCGCCCGCTCCATTCATCCCCTTCGGCGTAGCTCAG
>JAJFLN010000256.1 GCA_021772705.1 Candidatus Cloacimonadota bacterium
ACATTCCTTCCACTAATTCATGGGCATTGCTCCTAGCCCTCCTTGCCCAGGGAGAGTGTCTTGATCGTGAAGATCCCTCGCTTCTCGGGACTCGCCTC
Organism: Candidatus Cloacimonadota bacterium; assembly: GCA_021772705.1. Lineage (GTDB taxonomy): Bacteria > Muiribacteriota > UBA6191 > JACPRK01 > JACPRK01 > OFTM100. The sequence goes on from JAJFLN010000256.1 coordinate 99, forward strand.
TGCCTCTTCCCGGGCATGATCCAGCAGCTCCAGCCGTGTCGCCCGATCGTTACGGAGGTTTACGATCTCACTCTTCCGGGCCCTCCAGTGCCCTGGCGCCGCCTCGAAGAGATCCCGGTTGACCGCCGTCTTGAAGTGGTCACCTTTCAGGTCCTGAAACTCGCTCCGCAGGACCAGAAACGTCCCGGAGTCCACCCAGTTCAGGATTCTGGAGTAGCCGCTGTACCGTGTTGCCGGGGTGAGGGCGAGGAGATAGCAGGCTCTGCCTTCCCACCAGGCGGTGCCCATGGACGTGAACTTGAAGTCCCGGAGCCGAAGGGGCTCCAGGTCCTCGAAGGTGAACTGGGTGCCGCAGAAGCTGGACTGGCGATTGGTGGAGAAGTAGAGAATGCGACTCACCTTGCGAGCCGCCGGTACGTAGAGGAACTGCTCCGGCTCCTCGTCGGCACGGCGGGTGTTGAGAAGACCGAACCCTGCGATCTCCTCTGGGGCCAGGAAACGGGTGTAGGCGCAGTCCTTGCCATCCAGATTGGTGGCCCGGTGAAACAGGACTCGCCGAACCTCCAGGGCGCCGCTGCTGTCCTGCAGTTCCATGCGATAGGTGAGGCCTTCGTAGGCCAGCTCCAGGTTCTTCCGTACCCCCTTGGCCAGGTCATCGGCCTCGATATCGGGCAGCTCCGGAGGCTTCCCCGTCTCTCTAGCCCCAGGGTCGGAGGCAACGGGGATCGCTGCCCTGACCGCGCCGGGCTCGATCCCACGGTTGGCCGGATCGGCTCCGCCGCAGCCAGAGACGAGCAACAGGATGGCAGCCAGAGGCAAGCAGGCGGATCGCATCAGGGATCCAGCCGGTCGCGTCGAGGCAACGGGAATCTGCAGGAGACGGCTCATTTGCTTCCTTCCGGGAACAGCAGTCAGGGTATCACCGATTCCTGCAGGCTGTCATCTTGTCCGCCCTGTGCCCTGCGTTACGGAAATGCGGACATCAGGAATGTCCTCATCCCGGTTCGAGACCAATGTCATCGGGAGTCGCCCTATCGACGGAAGGGCTCTCCCGGCGCGGATCCGCAGGGTCCCTGCCCCTCCGGCCAGTCCACCTCGCACCCCGTCATGGACCAACTGGCACCGGAGTTGCGCCCCCCTGAGAGTCTGAAACCGATTCTTCAACGGACCGGCGGGCCCATCGCGTCCAGCTGGCCCGGCCACCCCTCGAGTAAGACTTCCCGGAAGGAGTCCGACTCGAGGCGAGAGAAAGCGAGAGACCATGAGCCGAGAATTCGTGACGATGGAAGGCAACGAAGCAGCAGCCCACGTGGCGTATGCACTGAGCGAAGTGGTGGCCATCTATCCCATCACTCCAGCCTCTCCCATGGGGGAGTTCGCCGATGCCTGGGCCAGTCAATCACGGCCCAACATCTGGGGCACCGTGCCTTCCGTGGTGGAAATGCAGAGCGAAGGTGGGGCAGCGGGAGCCATTCACGGCTCTCTGCAGGCTGGCGCACTCTCGACGACGTTCACGGCGTCCCAGGGTCTCCTGCTGATGATCCCGAACATGTACAAGATCGCCGGCGAGCTGACGCCCGCAGTGATCCACGTGGCGGCCCGCTCCGTGGCTGCCCAGGCACTCTCCATCTTCGGAGACCACTCGGACGTGATGGCTGCCCGGTCGACGGGCTTCGGATTCCTTGCCTCCAGCTCGGTGCAGGAGGCCATGGACATGGCCATGGTGGCCCATGCCGCCACCCTGGAGAGCCGAATACCATTCATCCACTTCTTCGATGGATTCCGGACCTCTCACGAGCTGTCAAAGATCGACGTCCTTGCCGAAGAGCAGATGCGGGACCTGATGAACAACGATCTGGTCCGGGCGCACCGGAGCCGGTCTCTCACGCCGGATCGACCGGTCATTCGAGGCACGGCCCAGAATCCCGATGTCTTCTTCCAGGCACGGGAGTCCGTCAACGCCCTCTACGACCGCTGCCCCTCACTGGTACAGCAAGCCATGGACCGGTTCGCCGACGAGACGGGCAGGAAGTACAAGCTCTTCGACTACGTGGGCCATCCCGAGGCGGAGCGTGTCGTGGTCCTCATGGGGTCCGGAGTCGGAGCCGTGCGAGAGACCGTGGATCACCTGGCCGCCTTCGGAGAGAAGATAGGTATGATCCAGGTCCGGCTCTACCGGCCCTTCGACGTGGCCGCCTTCGTGGGAGCCCTGCCCGCATCGGTGACGCACATGGCCGTCCTGGACCGGACGAAGGAGCCTGGCTCCGCCGGGGAGCCCCTCTATCAGGACTGTTTGACAGCCCTCGCCGAAAGCGACCGTCGCGGCCCCAAGGTGATTGGCGGACGCTACGGTCTCTCCTCCAAGGAGTTCACCCCCGCCATGGTGAAGGCGATCTTCGACGAACTGAAGAAGCCGGCCCCGAAGAACCACTTCACCATCGGCATCAACGACGACCTGACTCACACCAGTCTGGAGTTCGACCCCTCCTTCTCGGTGGAGCCCGAAGAGGTCTTCCGTGGAGTCTTCTACGGTCTCGGCTCCGACGGCACGGTGGGGGCCAACAAGAACTCGATCAAGATCATCGGGGAGGAGACGGACAACTTCGCTCAGGGATACTTCGTTTACGACTCCAAGAAAGCCGGAGCCGTCACGGTCTCTCACCTGCGCTTCGGCCCGAAACCGATCGAGTCGACCTACCTGATCGACAAGGCCCACTTCGTGGCATGTCACCAGCAGGAATTCCTGGACCGGTACGACATGCTCAGCTCACTCAAAGAAGGAGGCACATTCCTCCTGAACAGCCGGACCGACCCGGATAAGGTCTGGGACGAGCTGCCCCTGGAGATGCAGGAAGCCTTGGTGGCGAAGAAGCCGGAGTTCTACGTCATCGACGCCTACAAGGTCGCACACGAGAGCGGCATGGGAGGGCGTATCAACACGACGATGCAGGTGGCGTTCTTCGCCATCTCCGGTGTCTTGCCCAGGGACGAAGCGATCACAGCCATCAAGGAGTCGATCCGCAAGTCCTACTCCAAGAAGGGGGCTGACATTATCGAGATGAACTTCCGGGCCGTCGACCAGGCCCTGGAGCACTTGCATGAAGTGACGGTCCCGGATCGAGTGGACACGGAGCGCCGGATGCCCCCGGCCGTGCCGGAGGTGGCGCCGGACTTCGTCAAGCGGGTCACGGCGGAGATGATCGCCGGACGAGGCAACGATCTTCCCGTCAGCGCCCTGCCCATGGATGGCACGTACCCGACGGCGACGGCCCAGTGGGAGAAGCGAAACCTGGCCCAGGAGATCCCCACCTGGGATACGAAGGTCTGCATCCAGTGTGGCAAGTGCGCCTTCGTCTGCCCTCACGGCGTGATCCGAATCAAGGCCTACGATGAGTCCAGCCTCGAAGGCGCGCCGGAGACGTTCAAGTCCTGCGATGCCCGGGACAAGGACTGGAACGGCCTGAAGTACACCATCCAGGTGGCTCCGGAGGACTGTACGGGCTGTGCCCTCTGTGTCGATGTCTGCCCGGCCCGGAACAAATCGGAGGCCCGGCTGAAGGCCATCAACATGGAGCCTCAGCCACCGCTGAAGATCGAGGAGGAGAAGAACTGGGAGTTCTTCCTCAACATCCCGGACATGGATCGACGGCGCATCAAGCAGACGAGCATCAAGCAGCAGCAGCTGCAGCGACCGCTGTTCGAGTTCTCCGGCGCCTGCGCCGGCTGCGGCGAGACGCCCTATGTGAAGCTCTTGAGTCAGCTCTTCGGCGACCGGGCGCTGATCGCCAACGCCACGGGCTGTTCCTCCATCTACAGCGGCAATCTGCCGACCACTCCCTGGGCCCAGGATGCGAACGGTCGTGGACCCGCCTGGTCCAACTCCCTCTTCGAGGACAACGCCGAGTTCGGTCTCGGCATGCGAGTCGCCCTGGACAAGCAGATCGAGTACGCCCGAGAGTTGCTGACTCAGATAGGTCACAAGCTCGGCAGTGACTGGACTGACCGAATCCTGGCCGCCGATCAGTCCGACGAGGTCGGGATTCACGACCAGCGTCAGCACGTGGAGAAGCTGAAGCAGAAGCTCGCCGGTATCGACAGCGAACCGGCCCGGGAGCTCCTGGCTCTGTCAGACATGCTGGTCCGGAAGAGTCTCTGGATCGTCGGCGGCGATGGCTGGGCCTACGACATCGGCTTCGGCGGCCTGGATCACGTCCTGGCCAGCAGTAAGGACGTGAACATCCTGGTGCTGGACACGGAGGTCTACTCCAACACAGGTGGCCAGATGTCGAAGGCGACCCCCCGAGGCGCCGTGGCCAAATTCGCTGCCGGCGGCAAGCCATCGGCCAAGAAGGACCTGGGCCTGATCGCCATGAGCTACGGCAACGTCTACGTCGCCAGGGTCGCCATGGGGGCGAAGGACGAGCACACTCTGAAGGCCTTCCTGGAGGCCGAGTCCTACAACGGACCGTCGATCATCCTGGCCTATAGCCACTGCATCGCCCACGGAATCAACATGACCACGGCCATGCAGAACCACAAGGCCGTGGTGGAGTCCGGAAGGTGGCCGCTCTACCGCTTCGATCCACGGCGGGAGAGCCGGGGTGAGCCGGCACTTCAGCTGGACAGCAAGCGGCCCAGGATACCGGTCTCGAAGGCGATGTACATGGAGAACCGGTTCAAGATGCTGGCCAAGAGCAACCCCGAAGCAGCCCGCCTGCTTCTGGCTCAGGCCCAGCGGGATGTGGACGAATCTTGGGCCAAGCACGAACACCTCGCCTCACTCCGGCCAACCGGGGGCGATCAGGACGACACGAGCCAGGCCGGAACAGGGAACTGAACCCACCCTTGAGGAGGACGAGTAAATGGACCTGACGACCAAGTATCTGGGAATGAAGCTGAAGAACCCGCTGGTGCCCTCCGCGTCGCCCCTGTCGGAGGATCTGCCCAACATCCGCAGGATGGAGGACCACGGCGCCTCGGCGGTGGTGCTCTATTCCCTCTTCGAGGAGCAGCTGCTGGCCGAGGGCCTGGAGCTGAATCACCACCTGGAGGCCGACACACATGCCTTCGCCGAAGCCATGACGTTCTTCCCTGAACCTCAGGAGTTTCGTGTCGGACCCGACGAATACCTGGAGCACATACGGAAGGCCAAGGAAGCCGTCGGCATTCCCATCATCGCCAGCCTCAACGGAACCTCCGAGGGAGGCTGGATCGAGTATGCCCGCCAGATAGAACAAGCTGGCGCCGACGCAATGGAGCTGAACATCTATTCCGTGGCCACCGACCCCGTCATCTCCGGGACCCAGGTGGAACAGGACTACGTCGACGTGGTGAAGGCCGTGAAGAAGGTCGTTCGCATTCCAGTGGCCGTCAAGCTCAGCCCCTTCTTCAGCAACCTGTCGAACCTGGCCCAGCAACTCGACGCCGTGGGGACCGAAGGGTTGGTCCTGTTCAATCGGTTCTATCAGCCCGACATCGATCTGGACGAACTGGAAGTCCGGCCCAGCGTCGTTCCCAGCACGCCCTTCGCTCTGAGACTACCCCTCCGGTGGATCGCAATCCTCTACGGACACGTGCAGGCCGACCTGGCCGGAACCAGCGGGATCCACACACCCAGGGACGTCCTGAAGATGCTCATGGCCGGCGCCCGGGTGACCCAGCTCTGTTCGGCCCTCCTGAAGCACGGCATCTCCCACATCGCAGACATCCTCCTGGGAGTCACCCGCTGGATGGAAGAGAACGAGTACGAGTCCATCGCCCAAATGCAGGGCAGCCTGAGCCAGCGTCACTGCCCCGACCCGGCAGCTTTCGAGCGAGCCCAGTACATCAAGACCCTCAAGAGCTTTTCCTACATGCGCCGCTGACCCCCTCCCCCAAGCGCCCCCCTGCCCCCTCTAGCCCTTCACTCGAATCCGAGCGTCCACGGCGACCACTCCCCGTCCCGGCTCGAGAGCCACCAGGGGGTTGATGTCCATCTCCAGGATCTCCGGCAGGTCCTGCACCATACGGCCCACCCGGAGCAGCGCATCGGCCAGGGCTTCCCGGTCGGCAGGCTTGCGGCCCCGGACTCCGTGGAGGAGCTTGACCCCACGAATGCCCTCCACCATGTCCGCTGCATCCACATCGGTGATGGGGTTGACCCGGAAGACCACGTCCTTCCAGATCTCCACGTTGATGCCGCCGATACCGAATCCGAGTAGGGTTCCGTAGGAGGGGTCCTGGGTGATGCCCACGAAGGTCTCGATCCCCTCGGGAGCCATCCGTTGCAGCATCACCCCTGACATCTCTTCCAGCTTGCCGGCCTTCTCGAGTGCAGCCGAGACGGCCTCGAAGGCCAGAGCGACAGCATCGGATTCCTTCAGGTCAAGGTAGACGCCACCCACGTCGGTCTTGTGGGTGATCGTCTCACTGACGAGCTTCAATGCCACGGGATAGCCCAGTTCGTTGGCTGCCAGAACGGCCTGGTCGGCGCTGGTGGCGAATCGGCTCTCCAGCACCGGGATGCCGTAGGCCCCGAGCAGACCTTCCACCGCCTCAGGTGGAAGCCAGCGCCCCAGGAGGGGCGGGACCTCGACGCTCTCGAGGCGGCTCCGAGCGGCGACGGAGTCGAGACCCTCCAGCTGAGGGTACTTGCCCTCCGGTCTGGCGAGCCACTGGCCGTACTTCACTGCCCGCGAGAGCGCCAGGGCTGCTGACTCCGGGAAGGAGTAGGAGGGAAACCGCCCCTCTCGAAGTGACGAAAACGCCGCCGGAGCCCGGCCTCCAGGAGTTCCAGAGCGACTGCAATCCCGCCCTGGCGGACCTCTACGCGACGAGCCTCCGAGGGGTCATCTCTCTGGGGCCCAGGCGAGGTCAGCGGGTGGTTCGCCTGTACGGGTGCGCGACTCCGAGTCCGACAAAGTCCCCCGAGGTTCCTCCCGGGACGTATGGCTTC
>JAJFLN010000257.1 GCA_021772705.1 Candidatus Cloacimonadota bacterium
ATTCGCCAAGGTGGTGGACTGGGGCAAGGAGCAGATCCTCGAAGGCCGCCCCCGTCACGAGGTCTACGAGAGCTAGCCAGAAGGGCTCCGGGCGGAACTCCATCCGGATCGGTCACGGGGCGGCCGCGACACGCCATGCACCTCGACGATACCCTCGAAAACTACATGCGGAAGACAGCCGATTTCCACGGCTGCTTCAAGAAAGCGCCGGGAATCGTGATCGGCTGCTACATGGTCGAGTACGCCTTGGAGCTGCTGGGGGATGTGGAAGGCACGTTGAACGCCGTGTCCGAGACGCGGGTCTGCCTGTCCGACTGTATCCAGGTCATGACGGGCTGCACGCTGGGGAACAAGCATCTCAAACTCGCTGACCACATCGGACGGTACGCCTGCTCGATTTATGACCGGGACACCCGGAGGGGCGTGCGGGTCTACCTTGACCTCTCGAAGATCGACCCCGAGCGCTGCCCCGAACTTCATGCCTTCCACCTGAGGCAACGGGATCCGAGAGTGCTCTCGGACATGGATTTCCGGAAGCGCAGCGGCGAGAAAGTCGTGGCCGAGTTCCTGCGGGTGAAGAGGGATGTCCTGTCCTGGCATCCCGTCGTTGTCTCCTATCGACGGAAAGACCCCATGGACCCCTCCGTCCCCTGCACCCGGTGCGGCGAGCCCTTCCTGAAGAAGTCTCCCGAGCCGGGAGCCTGCCCCGCATGTTCCGGAGATTCTTACTATGCCATCCCGGAGGGGGAGGGGAGTGGTGGCTCGTGAGCGGTGGAGCCGACCGGAGTAGATCGCCGGAGGAAACGGGAGTTGCCGGCGAACCCGCCGACAGCCAGCAGATAGCGGATCACGGCAGGGACCAGTGGAATGAGCGTCACCGCTCCCGGGATGGCGACGAGGCGAGACCTCCTTCAGAGTTCTTGATCGACCTGGCTCACTTGCTCGGCCCGCCAGGAAAGGTGATCGACCTGGCCGGAGGCCAGGGCCGGAACGGGTTGCATCTTGCGGCCCTCGGCCACGACGTGGAGATCTGGGACATCTCCGTCGAGGCCCTGGGCAGGACCCGAGAGGAGGCTGCGAGGCGGAACCTGCGGGTGGAGACCCTCGAGGTGGACCTGGAGAACTCCCGGCCCGGACCCAGTAGCGCTGATTCGTTGCTCTGCTTCTACTATCTGCAGCGGTCCCTGTTCCAGTCCATGATCGCTGCCCTGCGGCCTGGCGGGACCATCGTGATGGAGACATTCACTTTAGACCAGCAGTCCTCAGGGCGAGGTCCCAGGAATCCAGCCTATCTCCTCGGTCCCAACGAACTGCTGAGTGCCTTCTCCTCTCTCAGGATCTTGCGCTATCGTGAAGAGGAGTTGCCCGATGGCGATCACGTGGCGAGTATCCTGGCCCGAAGGGAGGGGTGAGGCCATGAGTGAGCCCGATTTCGAGGTCTACGTCGCACTCATGAGTCTCGACGTGACCTCCCTAGATGTGGAGCGGAGGATCGTCACATTCAGGTACTCCGCTGACGGTATCGCCGGTGCCGTCACGGGAGACATCAGCCTGCCCATCCAGGAAGGGGACCTCATGACTCAACAGCTCTTCTCCAGGCTCTCTCAGGATGTTCTGTCCAGGGCCGGGACCATGGCCAACAACGAGCTCATCACGAACCTTGCGGAGATTGAACCGCTGCTGCTCTCATTTCTCTCAAACTTCGACCGGGTCGCAGATGTGCTGGAGTCGGAATCATCTGACCTGGCCATGGCCCGAACCGATGGCATCGACTTCCTGTCCAAGCAGGTCAGCCTCTACGGCAAGGAGATACCCGAAAGGGTGTCGATCCTCCTTCGCCGGGCGACCAGCAATCTGGAGTACGGTTATGATGACGAGAGCTTCCGGGAATTGGCGAAGATCGACATCCTGGAGCCAGGAAACCCGGAGGCCAGAGCGCTCCGGAAGAAGGCGATGGCCTCACCCAAGAAGGCCGCCGGTAAGAAGAAACGGCGCCATTGACCCCCATCACAGGAGGAGGGAAGGAGTGCCGTGAGTTCCAGATCCGTTGCCGCCAAATGGGGCACCATCAACGAGATTCAGTCGGGACGCGCCAAGGCGATTCTTCTGGCGGCAGTGCTGCTCGTAGGATGCGCACGGGGAGAGGACTACTTCGTGAGTCGAAGACGAGAGATGGTACAGGAGCAACTCGAGGCCAGGGGCATCCGCTCCGAGGCAGTCCTTCGGAGCATGACCAACGTGCCCAGGGAGCAGTTCGTTCCTCTCTCGGTGAAGCGCCAGTCCTATCGCGATGGACCCCTGCCGATCGGAGAGGGGCAGACCATCTCCCAGCCCTACGTCGTTGCTCTCATGACAGAGTCTCTGAACCTCGAGAAGGGTGAGAAGGTCCTGGAGATTGGAACCGGAAGCGGCTATCAGGCGGCCGTGCTCGACGAGATGGGCTGCCAGGTGTACTCCATCGAAATCGTGGCCTCCCTGGGCCGCTCAGCCCGGGCAGCCCTGGACGCAGCCGGTCACGGAGACGTACAGACCCGCATCGGTGACGGTTACCAGGGTTGGCCTGACCAGGCTCCTTTCGGTGCCATCATCGTTACCTGCGCACCGGATCACATCCCCCTGCCGCTGGTCGATCAGCTGCGAGAGGGCGGCAGGATGTGCATCCCCGTCGGTCCAGAGAACCAGGTTCAGACACTGACGATGGTGAGAAAGCGGGACGGCCGGATGGAGACTGAGGCCCTGATCCCCGTCCGATTCGTGCCCCTGACTCGCTCCTCAGACGGGAGCGCTCCAGCGCTGCAGTCCAGCAGCGAGGCAGCAATCACCTCATCGGGAGAGTAGGCTCCTTGCGCGGATCGACCGTACTTGTGGCCAGACCTGGGAAGCCTGGGCTCTCAGGATGCATAGCCATACCGGCTATGCAGCTTTTACGCCTTTATAGTAGATGACGAAGTTGCAGCGAATGCACTTGATGCTGTTGGGCAGTGCATCGTCGGGATTGAGCCGGGCCTTGATCATCTGATGGTGGCAAACGGGGCAGATCATCTCTCGTGCCTCTCCAGTCCAGGAGCTTCAGTGGCAGAACCACTACTGTCATCGGCGGTTTTGGCCGATTCTTTAAGAGGTTCTGATGAGAAACGAATCCAACCCACAGCCTGAAATCCGGTCGCAGGGGCGTCGATGCTTCCTGCTGCTGACGCTGTTGAGCTTCTGCCTCTTCGGTGCCGGAGTCTGGACTGTCTTCGACTTCACCTGCGATGACGCCGGTATCAGCTTCAGCTATGCCCGGAGTCTCGCGGAAGGGAAGGGGCTGGTGCTGACGCCGGGCTCGGAGCGGGTGGAGGGATACTCCAACCTGATCTGGGTCATCCTCCTCTCCTTCGCCATCGGACATGGCCTGGATCCGGCAATGGCCGCCAAGGTGATGGCCTCCATGGCCGGCCTTGTCTGCCTCTTCCTGACCGCTCTCTTGCCTGGGCGCATCGAGGACCGGGACCCGGAGCCACTGGACACAGTTCCGGCCCTCCTCCTGGCATCGTCGACGCCATTCATCTATTGGACGGCGGGAGGCCTGGAAAATTCTCTCTTCACCATGTTGCTCCTGGTGGCTGTCTGGGCGTTCCTGGGAGAGTTGAGACGGAAGGAGGCCTTCCCGCTCTCGGCGCTCTGCATCGTCCTGGCATCCATGACTCGACCCGAGGGTCCGCTCTATGCCCTGGTAGCCGTTCCGGCTCTGTTGCTCTGCAGACCCTGGAACATCCGGGCCGGCGTCTACTGGGTGGGCGCGTTCTCGATCCCATTTGGAACTTTCCTGACCTGGAGATACCTGTACTTCGGTGACTGGCTGCCCAACGTCTACCACGCCAAACTGCCGGATCTCGGACTCCCCCCCCTCACACGGGCATCCAGTGGACTGGCCTACCTGTCCTCCTACTTCGAAACCTGGCCGCTTTATCTGATGGTCCTGGCCCTCTTGGGAGCAGCGGCCCTGGTTCGGTCGAGGACAGGCGCCTGGCTGGTGGGCTGCCTGATCGCAGCTCTGTCCTTCATTGTCTTCGCCGGCGGCGACTGGATGCAGCACCATCGGTTCATGACCCCAGCCCTTCCGTTCCTCTTCTTGTGCCTGGGGCAGGGCCTGGCTCTCCTGGTTCGCTTCTACTACAGTCCCGACCGAGTCCGGCTCGGGCTCAATGGCCCATCGGTCGCCGCCGTCTTCACCGTGGTTCTTGTCCTGGGACGTCTGATCACGCCTGCTGCATTTGATACGGCGAACGCGCCCGGCCGCTACCGAGTCACATTTGAAAGCCGGGTCAACCGAGGCCTGGAGTTCGCCCGGATGGCCCGCGCGGCCGGTCTGGAATCAGCATCCTTGGCCGAACCCGATGCAGGCGGAACCTCCTGGGCTTCAGGGCTCACGTTCATCGATCTCACGGGGCTAACAGATCGAACTCTGGCAACCTGGGGACACAGAGCCAAGGCCAGGGATGAGTATCTCTTCGGTCACCGGCGACCCACGTTCCTCCGGTGGCACGGAGTCTGGGGAAAGGCCACAGGTCTCGAGGGCTCCCCCCATGTGGCCAGGGACTACATCCGGCTACCAGCCCTCCCGGGTGACCAGCCGGAAGATCGGAATTTCGTCCGCCGGGAAGTCCTGATTGCCGGAAGCAACGAGGTTCCACAGTATCCTCTGGCCAGCAGCTTCGGCGGGGAAATCACTCTCACAGGCCTCACAGTCCTGACCGATCATGTCGCCCCGGGTGGTTGCGTCGACCTCCTCCTCTACTGGTCGAGGGGAATCTCGCCAAGCGCCGGAGTTCACGAGATTGGCGTCAGGCTCAGCGGGCAGGAGAGGCCGATTACCCTCACCCACGACCTGGCCATCGGATGGTTCCCGGCGATGAACTGGAAGCCGGAGGAACGAATCCGCGAGAGAGTCCGGATGCCGATTCCCCCAGATGCCACGGAAGGTGACTACCGGCTGGTCATCACGGCTCGATCCTTCGCAGGCCGTCTCTTGCCCGTTCGCGCACGGCGCGCACTGGAGGCGACGGTCGCGGTGGGCCGGGAGTCGGCGCGACGCCGTTCACTCGATCTGGGAGAGGCCCTGCTGGCCACAGGGAGCGATGGCGAGTCTCGAGTCGGGGTCTGGCATCAGGTGCGACAGCTTGAATGCAGCGCCTCCCTGACGGAGGCCGAGCTGATCCGATACCGAAAGGCAGCGGCATCGCGACTCCTCGATGTGGCAAAGGCCGAGCTGATCCGAATCTCCAGGGGAGACGGCGGAGTTCACGAAATGGAGGCCGCCGCGTGCGTCCTCCAGGCCCGTGACTGGGGCGTCAAGGATGAGCAGGTCTCGGGCCGGCTCCTGAACCGACTCCTGACTCGATCATCGGAGCTGCAGGCCGAGGGGAACACCCGCACTGCGCTGGGCAAGCTGGCGCTGGCGCTGAAGGTCGACGGCGGAAGCGTCAAAGCACTCCGAAGCCGGGATCGACTCTGGGCAGAGTTTGTCGCCCAAGACGCATCTGCTCACTGAGAGGGGCAGGGCGCTGATCTGACGGCACTGGAGCCCGGG
>JAJFLN010000258.1 GCA_021772705.1 Candidatus Cloacimonadota bacterium
CTTCAGGCCCCTCGACAGGCCCGGGGCGAACGGGGTGGGGTCAGTCGTCTGACGTGGCCAGGCAGCGGCGATCCTGGTTCGCGGCCAGCAGGAGGGCCAGGTAGGTCTTGGCGTCACCGATCTCGCCGGTTCGAACGTGATCGAAGGCCTCGGCGAGGGTGACGATGACCGTGTCCAGCTCCTCGACCTCATCGGGACGAGGCCGGCCGGGTTCCAGCTCCGTGGCGAGGTAGAGAAACATGGTCTCGGCGAGCTTCCCCGTCGAAGGAAAGAACCGGGTGAGCTGCTCCCACTGGGCTGCGGTGTAGCCCGTCTCCTCCTCCAGCTCGCGGCGTGCCGCATGCTCCGGGCTCTCGCCGGGCTCGATGTGCCCCGCCGGTATCTCGATCATGGATCGACCCGCGGCGGGGCGAAACTGTCTGATCAGTACGAGACGACCGTCGGCCAGTATCGGCAGGATGGCCGACACGTCACCGAACCGTACGTGCTCGAAGACGTGGGTTGATCCATCCTTGAGTTCCACGTCCGCCTGGTGAACGCTGAGCCGCTTACCCTGGAACACCTGTCGAGACCGGCGAATGTGAGCCATCGATCCCTACTGGAGTGCTGCCAGAACCTCGGCTGGATGCTCATCGGGTGAGACGGAGGGGAAGACCTTCTTGATCCGGCTGTCCTTTCCGATCACGTAGGTCACCCGGGCAGGATACTGGCCATCCTTGACGTCCACTCCGTAGGCGCTGCAGATCTCTCCGCCAGTGTCGGCGAGCAGCTGGAAGGGCAGACTGAACTTGCTCTTGAAGGCCTTGTGGCTCCCCTCGTCATCGAGGCTGACACCCAAGATCACCGTGCTCTTCGAGTCGAACTGGGACAGGTTGTCCCGGAAGCCGCAGGCCTCGCGGGTGCAACCCGGCGTGTCGTCCTTGGGGTAGAAGTAGAGAACCACGTTCTTCTTGCCGGCGAAATCGGCGAGCCGAACGGTGGAACCGGAGTCGTCATTGACCTCGAATGCCGGAGCTTGAGAGCCCTCTGTGAGCAGTGTCATCTATGCCTCCTGGGGAAAGCAACGTGACGGAAGTCACGCTGCTGCGGCAATCCCATGATAGTCTCCACGACCCGGGATGGGTCAAGCGCGAAGGGCCATTCCGGCGCAACAGCCCGTGACTCGCTTGGAGGGTGCTGGTATCCTGGCGAGGTGTCAGAGAAGCTGTCCAGAGAGTCGCTTCCCGGCGTTGAGGGGACGGTCAGTCCTTCGGCCGAACAGCTCCTGCGGCAAGTATTGACCGGCCATCGGCCCCTCTTCGATCTCGCCGAAGAGCTGCAAACCCTCAATGATGAGGAGTCGGAGCAGGTCGCCGTCGCCCTGATGGCTTCCTATCGGCAAAGTCGATTGCTGAAGAACGAGTTGCAGGCCCAGACGGGACGGGTCGAGACTCTGCTGAACGTGGCGAACGCCCTCACGTCACAGCTCGATCTGCGGTCCCTGATCCAGACGATCATGCGGAAGGCCTGTGGGCTCCTGGATGCGGAGCGGGCGACCCTGTTCCTGGTCGATGAGGAGAAGGATGAACTCTGGAGCAAGGCTGCTGAGGGCGGAGACGTGCAGGAGATCCGATTCCCCAGGAGTGTGGGAATCGCCGGCCGGGTGGCCACGACAGGAGAGCTCCTGAACATTGTCGACGCTTACCAGAGCGACCTGTTCAACCCAGAGTTCGACCGCAAGACGGGTTTCAAGACCCGGACGATTCTCTGCGTCCCGATCAAGCCTCCCGGCGGAGAGGTGATCGGTGTCATGCAGCTGATCAACAAGAGGAACGGCCCCTTTATGGGAAGCGACGAACTGCTGCTCCAGGCCTTCGGCGCCCAGTCCGCCATCGCCCTGGAAAACGCTCAACTCTACCAGCGCGTGCTGGCCCAGCAGAAGAAGGTGGAGTCCCTTCTCAAGGTGGCCAACGCTCTCACCTCCCAGCTGGATTTAACCTCCCTGATCCAGACCATCATGGGGAAGGCTCGCGAGATCCTCGACGCCGATCGCGCCACCCTGTTCCTGATCGACCGGGAGCGCAAGGAGCTCTGGTCCAAGGTCGCCCAGGGCGAGGCACTGAAGGAGATCCGCATGCCTCAGACAGCCGGCATCGCGGGCCACGTGGCCACCACCGGCAGGCCACTGAACATTCCCGATGCCTACGACAGCGATCTGTTCAATCCCGCCTTCGACAAGCAGTCGGGCTACAAGACCAAGTCCATTCTCTGCATGCCTATCCGGGATCGGGATGGGGAGGTCATGGGAGTCACCCAGCTGATCAACAAGGCCCGGGGAGTCTTCACGGAGGATGACGAGCAGCTCCTGGCGGCCTTCTCGGCCCAGGCGGCCATCGCCCTCCAGAATGCCCAGCTCTTCGAGAGTGTCCTGAACCTGAAGGACTATCTGGAATCGGTCCTCAACAACCTGTCCAACGGTGTCCTTTCCGTGGATCGTCAAAACCGGCTGACCATGGCCAACCGGGCGGCGAAGAAGATACTGGAGCTCGCCGAGGATCTCGACACCTCCGCCCCTATCTCGGAGCTTCTGGGCGAAGCAGCCCCCATGGCGGAGCGGTTCCAGGAAGTGGTGGAGAGCCGGAAGGAGATCGTCGAGATTGATCGGGACTATCAAACCTCCAAAGGCACGCCTATCTCGCTCAACCTGAACATCCAGCCGCTGAAGGATTCCAACGGTGAGTCCATGGGTGGCGTCGGCATCCTGGAGGACATGACGAGCGAGAAGAGAACCCGGTCGATGATGACCCGCCTGCTCTCCAAGGACGTGGCGGAGCAGCTCATGAGCGGCGACTGGGAAGCGCTGATGAAGGGTTCCCGCCAGGATGTGACCATCCTGTTCAGTGACATTCGAAGCTACACCACCTTGACGGAGCAGATCGGCGCTCAGGAAACCGTGGAGATGCTGAACGAGTACTTCAGCTACATGGTCGACGTGATCTTCAACCACGGCGGCACGCTGGACAAGTTCATCGGTGATGCTCTGATGGCCATCTTCGGCGCCCCGGTTCATCACCCGAAGAACGCGATTCACGGAGTCCACGCCGCGCTGGAGATGTTCGACCGGCTGAAGGCCCTGAACGAGGTACGCACTTCCGCGGGCAAGGTCCCGATCCGCATCGGCCTGGGCCTGTCCTCCGGAGAGGTCCTCTGCGGCACCATCGGGTCCGAGAAGAAGATGGAGTACACCGCCATCGGCGATGGCGTGAACCTCTCATCCCGCCTCGAGGGGGCCACCAAGCAGTACGGCGTCGACATCCTGATCTCAGAGTTCACCTACCGCCGAGCCGCCACGGAGTGCCGGGTCCGTCAGATCGACTGGGTAAAGGTGAAGGGCAAGCTGCAGCCCGTCACGGTCTACGAGCTACTGGGACTCCGGGAGGCCAAGTTCAACTCCCGCGTCGAAGACCTGCTGGGGGCCTACGACGAAGGCATGCGCTGGGTCGGGGCCTCCATCTTCGACCGGGCCCAGGAGTCGTTCCAGCGAGCCGTCGCCATCGATCCCGAAGACAAGCCCTCCAGGATATGGCTGGATCGGACCACCGGGTTCGTGAAGACGCCGCCCTCCGATGACTGGGACGGCACCTACACCCTGACGGAGAAGTGACGTTATCCGAGATCGCTACCAGTGTGCCCGATCGGCTGACAGTACCGCCCGAAAGGCTGCCCGGGTCCGGTGGACTGCGTGGCCGGACCCGGCAAGACAGCGGCTCACGAACCCGCTCCGTATCTCACGCACAGGAAATCCATGACGACACGGTTGTTGTCGAGAGTCGCAAGTCAGTCTGCAGCAGGGTGAGTGTCTGTCGGCTTGCCTCCGCGTGGGCGATCCGCTGCAAGCCGAGAGTTCCTGTGGTGGTCAGCTGGTGGCGCGGGGGACCAGACGCGTCCCTTTGCCCGCGCAGAGAGATACCGTTCACTCGGTGCTGAGCGTATCGCCGGCCATCTTGAACGGCCCTTTTTCAGGGGAGCGACGGCGGATCATGGGGATTCTAGATCCGTTCGCCTACTATGGAACGGCCCCCCGCGCAACCTGAGACTCTCGCTCTCGTTCCTCCTGTTCACGCTGTATTGCTGTCGTTGGAGGGGAACGAGTTGGAGCCGACCAAGACAACACGCGAGTGGGCGCGCTTCGACGACGAATCACTCTACTATTCGCGGACGGCATCCCCCAGGGGAAGCCTGCAACGCATGACTGTGTTCCGTCGGGAGCTGCCTCTCTCTGAGCGCGCGAGTTTCCGGAGCGAGCTCCGGTATCGCAAGGACGAAACGAGGGCTCTCCTATCGTGGCCCGTCTCGCGTGCTGACTCAGTCGGCTCAACTCATTCCTCTCAGTTTTTCTTCATAAACGGCCATCAGGTGACCTGAACTGCCTGAGGAGTAGCTCCAGGTCGGACCGCCGTTTCTCGTCAACCACCAAGGTCTCCGCAGGTCCCGGTCGAGCTGTCCCAGACTATATGGGCCATTCGCGCTGCTTCAAGAGCCCTTTTCCCGTGCGGAATCTCGAGATCGGCGAGAACTATCGTACCCACGTCGTTGCTGGGATGTTGGACGAACTGGTTGTAACCGTCAAGAATCATGCCAGGATTTCACCCCACCGGGGGCTTTGCGGTAGCCCGGCGCTGTCGCTTCGGTTTGGCCGGCAGCAGCCGTTCGGTGATGCTCAG
>JAJFLN010000259.1 GCA_021772705.1 Candidatus Cloacimonadota bacterium
AACCGGCGTGACCGAGGGGATCGTCTGCTTCAACGTCCCCTTCGACGACGCAGACTGCCGCAACGCTCTACGGCCCCGGTTGGCGTCCGTCCGGCTGGAGGAACACCGTCGTTTGCAGCTGTCAGTCGGCAGGCGGGCCGAGGCGCGGCCCTGGCCCACCCCGTAGGCCTGGGCGGGCGGGGGTCTGGAGCGGCCAGGGGCCGCGGATCAATCCGGGTGCGTCTGCAGCGACGAGGTCAGGCGCAGCCTGTCTCGAGGAGCGGAAGACGGGAGCGGGTACCGAGCAGCTGAGGGAACGGTGCAGCTCAGGCGGCGGACTTGCCTTCCTCGTTGTCGTCCTTGGGGATGTGAGGCTTGAGAGCGGTCCGCTTGGCGACTCGGTGTGGGTGCTCCTTCTGGCACTCGCGGAGGTAGTCGCCGATACGCTTCACGTCGCCTTCGAAGGGGGCGAAGAGCTCCTTGGCAGCGTCCCGGACTTCTTCAACGATGGGGTCTTTCCACATGGGGGTCCTCCGGCAGGGGTGCCTGCATCAGTTGCTGAGGGGTACAGATGACGGGGAGGGGCAGATGAAGTTTGCGGTTGAGTCTCTCGAGGTGTCGCCGCTTGTTGGCGTTGGCCAGGTGGGCGCAGTTCCAGGTGATCAGGTAGTCGATCTTGTAGACGGAAGCGAAAGCCAGGTGATAGGCGTCGTGCTCGTCGCGGCTGGGCATGGCCAGCTGATCCATATAGTACCGCGCGACCTCATCGATCCGCGAGATGCTGTCCAGAACGGGGATCTCGGAGATGGCCTCGAGGCGTAGGCGAGACAGCTCCGACTGGCCCTTCTGGAGTTCGCGAATGACGACTTCCGAGATGAAGAGGTTGAAGCGAGGCCGGTCCTCGCGCCACCACTTCTCGGTGATCTGGTGGTGTGCTTGAACGATGAGGTCAGTCCTCTTGGTGAACAGGTAGGAGGGGATGGTGGTGTCGAGGTAGACGGAGGGTTGGGTCATGGTGGTGTTGATCCTATCGGTCTTCTCCGTCTCCGTCGAGGTCCTCCAGCTCCTCGAGCGGTTCTGGATCATTCTCGATGGCGCCCAGGTCGAGGCCGGCGTGCAGCTCGTCCACCTGGTCGTTACCGGCGCCCGGCTTACCGCCGGCGCCAGCGGGATGAGTGCGGTCGTGAATCTGCTGGAGTTTGCCGATGGCGACGTGAGTGTAGAGCTGGGTGGTGGAGAGCTTGGCGTGTCCGAGGAGTGCCTGGATGAATCGGATATCGCAGCCGCGCTCGAGCATGGCTGTGGCGGCGGCGTGACGGAAGAGGTGGCAGGAGCCTCGTGCGGTGATGCCGGCCTGTACCAGATAGCCGCGCACCAGCCTGGAGAGGCTGTCTGGGGTGAAGGCGCTGCCGGTTGCGGAGAGGAAGAGGGTGGTGTCCAGGGAGTTGATGGCGAGATCGGGTCGGGCCTCGTGGAGGTAGCGGTCGAGGAGGCGGGCAGCACGGGGCCCGATCGGGACGAGGCGATCGCGGAGGCCCTTGCCGAGGCGGATCTGGAGGATGCGCCGGGAGAGGTCGCAGTCGGCGAGCTGGAGGCCGACGAGCTCGGTTCTTCGGATGGCGGCGGAGTAGAAGGTTTCGAGGATGGCGCGGTCACGGAGGCCCCGGGGGGTGGTGAGGTTTGGAAGCTGGAGGATGGCCTCCACCTGGTCGGGGGCGAGCACCTGGGTGGGAAGTCGGAACTCGCCCTTGGGCAGCTCCAGGTCCGCCGCCGGGTTGCTGGGGATGTGGCGGGAGCGGGCGAGCCATCGGAAGAGGCTGCGGAGGCTGGTGAGGTGGAGGGACTGGGTGCGGAAGGAGAGCGGTTCGCCAGCTCGGGTCTTCTGGTGGTAGAGGGCGCGCTGGTAGGCCAGGAGCACGGGATAGGTGACCTCGACTGGCCGGAGGAGTGCACGGGCCAGGGCCCAGGCGATGAAGTGAGCCAGGTGGTGGGAGCGGGAGGAGATGGTGGTGGGCGAGTAGTGTCGTGCGGCGAGGTACTCGAGATACTCGAGTGCGAGCCGGTGGAGGCCGGCAGGATCGGTGGGATCGCCCGGGATGGGGGCGAGCTTGGGTGGCTGGAGAGGGTTCACGATCCGGGTGGGTGGAGTCGCGCGTCGCCGTTGGTTCTGCGGCGTCGGGGCGGCCGGGTGACGGGGGCTGCGGTCGTGGGGTTACGAGTAGGGTTACGGGGCGATTCCGCATTTGCCTCCAGATGTGCGTTTTCGTCCCGATCGGGGGGGGAGTCGCCAGAGGGGTTGGTTTGATCGGGGTTCTCGGGCTCGGGGCGGCCCCGACAGGTGGCCGACAAGTGGGCGACTTGTCCCCGACAGGTGGCCGACTTCTCGCCGTTTCCCCCCGACAAGTCCCCCGCTACCCCCGACAGGTTGAGATCGTAGCGGTGGACCGACTCCAGCTGCTGGGGATCGAGCAGCTCGGCCAGGGAGGTCGAGCTGTCTGCGAGCTGGGGCTCGGGAGCCAGCTCGTAGACGAAGGTGACGCCTCGGCTTCCGCGGTGGATGATGAGATACTCGAGTTCCTCGAGGCGCCGGAGGTGAAGCTTGAGCTGGGTGTCGCCCCATCCGGTGTGGAGGCGCACGTCGCGCCGGGTGAAGCGGTGGTCGCGGCGGTCGATCTGGAGGCGCTGGCAGGCTTGGGTGATCATTTCCTCGAGCAGTCCGAGCAGCCGGCGGGTCTGGGGCGGGAGCTCATCGAGTGAGCGGCCGAGCACCTCGCGAGCGAGACGGTTTGCAGTTTGGATATCCTCCGGAGTGACCTCGATGTAGGGGATCTCGTCTCCGCGATCATCGCGTGCGATCTTGAGGGGTCGCTGGTACTGGTGCAGCAGCGCCAGAGTTCGGATCAGGGCGAGGTACTTGGTGTGGTCGCGCCGTGTGCGGGTGGAGGCATCGAGGAAGGTGAGGTGTTCGGCGTAGGGGTTGGCGACGAGCAGGGGCCGGAGGAGGCGCTGGGCGTTCTGGTGGAGTCGCAGGATGCGGCTCTTGCGGCGTCGGGCGAGCTGGCCCTGGAGTGTCTCGCGGTGTCGTTGCAGCCGGTGAATGGCGCGGGTCTGTTCCCGGTCCTCGTCCACGGTGAGCACCAGGGCGCGGTTGAGGAGCTCCTCGTCGATCTCGTGGGCCGTGGTCGTCAGGAAGAGAGCGACGGGCCCTTCCACGTGATACTGGTGGGTGATGAGTCTCCCGGACTTGGGGTCCTTCCCGGTGGAGGCGATGGAAAGTTCGCCCTCGCTCTGGAGGAGCTTGAGAGCGTAGCTGGCGCGCTCGGCGCCTTCTTCCTCGCTGACGGCGAGCACCTTGTGCTTGAGGTGGGTCTGTCCCATGTAGAAGAGGGACTGACTGGTCATGGCGGAGTACTGGACTCGATCTTCAGTGGGGACGAAGTCGAGCACGGCGTCCATGAGGGCGGACTTTCCGGCGGCTGAGGTGGACTGAACGATGAGGGCGAGGGGGTCGTCGAGCTTT